>JANMGN010000081.1:0-7724 GCA_031374645.1 Chitinophagales bacterium
AAGACCCGTGAGGTATAGATTATAAAAGTGTCACTATGCTTTTTAAGCTGGAACAGAATCCAATACAGGAACATTCGCAAAAGCGGCTTCCAAATCTGCTTTTATATCATCAATGTGTTCGATACCGACAGAAAGACGCAACAAAGTTGGTGTAACACCTGCTATAAGCTGCTCACTATCAGACAGTTGCTGATGTGTAGTAGCTGCGGGTTGGATGATTAATGTTTTTGCATCGCCAACATTTGCCAAGTGACTTACCAATTTTAAGCTGTCAATAAAAGTAGTTGCAGCTTCTTTTTCGCCTTTTATTTCAAAACTTAAAACACCTCCAAAACCTTTTTTGAAGTATTTTTTTGCTAAATCATGTGTCGGGCTACTTTCCAAACCTGGATAATTTACACGCTCTACTTTCGGATGTTTTTCAAGCCATTTTGCCAAAGCTAACGCATTTTCAACGGTACGTTCGACACGTAAAGAAAGTGTTTCTAAACCTTGTAACAGCAAAAACGAGTTGAAAGGACTTAAAGCTGTTCCAAAATCACGTAAACCTTCCACTCTCGCTCTAATGATAAACTGAATATTTCCGAAAGGTCCTTGTTCGCCAAAAACATCACTAAATATCAAACCATGATAACCTTCGCTTGGTTCACTAAATGCAGGAAATTTTCCGTTGCCCCAATTGTAATTTCCACCATCGACGATAACGCCTCCGATAGTCGTGCCATGTCCGCCAATCCATTTTGTAGCCGAAGCCACGACGACATTTGCGCCATGCTCCAAAGGACGGAAAAGATAACCGCCAGCACCAAAAGTATTGTCCACGATAAGTGGAATATTATAATTTTTAGCTACTTGTGCAATAGCTTCAAAATCAGGAATATTGAAACTTGGGTTACTGATAGTTTCTAAATAAATTGCCTTTGTACTGCGGTCAATGAGCGATTCGTAAGCGTCTGCACTTTCATTTTCTACAAAACGAGCCTCGATACCCAAACGTTTAAAAGCGACTTTGAACTGATTGTGAGTACCACCATAGATGTTAGAAGAGGTAACAAAATTATCGCCAGCTTCCAAAATATTGTTCAGCGCAATAAACTGTGCTGCCTGTCCCGAACTTACCGCCAGTGCTGCAACGCCACCTTCCAAAGCTGCAATTCTTTTTTCAAAAACATCGCTCGTAGGGTTCATAATTCGGGTATAAATATTACCGAACTCTTTGAGTGCGAACAAGTTAGCTCCATGTTCTGCGTTGTTAAAAACATAAGATGAAGTCTGATAAATAGGAACTGCTCGGCTATTTGTTGCGCTATCGGGTGTTTGCCCAGCGTGTAATTGTAGTGTTTCAAAACGTAAATCTGCCATGATAAAAATATTAAATGGTTAAATATTAAGTTTATAAAATGCTTATTTTTCATTAATAAACAGCACTTTAAATGAAAGAAAAAATACTTTCTCTCTTTGAAACAACATAAAAATAGATAATGTAACGTACCTCAAAGCCTCTCTTTTCTGCAAAGATTAGAAGGTTTGAATTAGCATAGGAAAAGGGTATATATACAAGTGCGCTACCTTAGCCTAAGCTACGGTACGACAAAACCATTGATATGTCGCTCCGAAGATTAGCAACAACAACAGCAACAACAACACGTTTCTGGACGTGATGAAATGTTGATACCCGCAAAAGAAAGTAGAAAAATAAAAGTGGAGCGTAATCGCTCGCTAAGGAATTGTAGTGTTTGAAAAAAAGTTGCCATTTTGTTTAATTTTTATTTGTCCAAAAAAATTGGCAGGATTTAGCACCACACTTTTAGCTTAAAAAAGCCTAAAAGTAGGTTGCTAAGGTTTCATAGAGCCTGTACTCTCCACCTTTCTCCATAAAAATTTTCAGCGAGCAAAGTTCAAACTGAAAAGGAGTAATATAAAAACAAAAAAATTGTAGTATCTTTGTATTTAATGCTGCAAAGATGCTGTGCATTTTTGTAATTGTCAAGTGCTTACTAAAAAAATAAAAAAAGACTAACATTTGTTAGTTGTCTTTTTTGAAATAAAAAATAGGTTTATTTTTATTAAAAAAAATATTATTTTATTATTTTATTTATTTAAAAAATAAAATAACGCAAAATATTTATGTTAAAATTTTGTTAAAATTATGAAACGTTTAAAAATAGGATTACTGGGAGTTGGTCATTTAGGAAAATTTCATTTGAATTGTATCAAGATGACACCCGAATTGGAGTTGATAGGTTTCTTTGAAGCGAACGAAAAGGTAGCTCAAAAGGTCGTGGCGGAACATGGTATAAAATATTTTTCTGATTTGGACGAGCTTTTAGCCGAGGTAGAAGCCGTAGATATTGTAACTCCAACGACGACACATTTTGAGTTGGCGAAAAAAGTAATCGAAGCTCGGAAACATATTTTTATAGAAAAACCAGTGACAGAAACCGTTGCAGAAGCGGAATATTTATTAGAAAAAAGCCGTGAATTAGGCTTAAAAATTCAAGTCGGACACGTAGAAAGGTTCAATCCTGCGCTGCTTGCTATCAGCGATTTACCTCTAAATCCAATGTTTATAGAAGCGCATCGTTTGGCGGTTTTTAATCCGAGAGGAACAGATGTTTCGGTTGTTTTGGATTTGATGATACATGATTTAGACATTGTTTTGAGTTTGGTAAGATCAAAAGTAGTGAGTATCAGTGCAAGCGGCGTGCCTATTGTAAGCACTTCTGCCGACATCGTAAACGCTCGTATTGAGTTTGAAAATGGCTGTATTGCCAATCTTACTGCAAGTCGTATTTCTATAAAAAACATGAGAAAAGTGCGTCTTTTTCAACGAGATGCTTATTTTTCACTTGATTTTATGGAAAAAAATGCCCAAGCCATTCGCCTTTTTGATGCTGACGCACCAGATGCACCCGAAGATTTTTTGATGGAAATAGAAACGCCAACAGGTACAAAACGTATTCACGCTTCCATGCCCGAGGTACAGGCGAGCAATGCGATTCAAATGGAATTAGCGGCTTTTGCGCAAAGTGTTTTGCATGATTTACCCTTGAAAGTGGATATTGCAGACGGCTACGAGGCACTCAAGATTGCAAGATTAATAGAGGCTGATGTGGAGGAAAGATTAGCGAAAATGAAATAATTTTTTATCGAAAATCGAAAATCGAGAATACGCTACGTACTCTCGACTATCGAATCTCGATTTTCGATAAATTATTTCTGAAAAACACGTACAAAATCCACTTCCATACGTTGCGGAAAAACAGTTGTTGCGTTCGGATAACCAGGCCATTTACCGCCAACTGCAATATTTAAAATAAAGAAATTTGGATTATTGAAAATGTAGTTACTTGCGCCTAATTTGGCAGAAGTCGTAGAAAAAATGACTTTATCGTCCACCAAAATACTTAATTTATCTTTTTCCCAATCTAAAGAAAACACATGAAACTCGTCAGAAAAATCTTTTCCGTTTGTTAATTTATACACGCCTTGTGTATTTTGGCTTGTACCAGAACCTTGTTGTCCCCAATGTATCGTACCATAAGAAGTTTTTGGATCATGTCCCAAAAGCTCCATAATATCTATTTCATCGCAAGCTGGCCAGCCGATTTGGTCAATATTTGCGCCCAACATCCAAAGTGCAGGCCAAATACCTTGACCTTTCGGCAGCTTTGCACGAATATCTACTCTGCCAAACATAAACTCTCGTTTGCCTTTCGTAACCATACGTGACGAGGTATATTTTTTACCTTGAAAACTCTCTTCTCGAGCTTCAATTACGAGTTTTCCACTTTGCAAAAATGAATTTTTACCATCAGTATAATATTGCGATTCTTCGTTGCCCCAACCATTGCCACCAACGTTGTAGCTCCAATTAGAAAGGTCAATTTGTTTCCCATTAAACTCATCTGCCCAAGCTAATTTGTAGCCTGAGTAAGCGTCAGGAGTGGTATAACCGTCGTTGTTGTTGCTCGAAAACACATATTTATCATCGTTGCGGATAGTACAAGTAACCTCTGTCTGATTCAAAGTTGCATTTTTGACATTAGAGAACAAAACTTTGAAATCTTCATCACTTTCTTTCAAAGTATCAGTAACGACTTCCACCTTAATTTCAGCACTCGTTGAACCAATCGGAATAGTTAGTGTTCCTTTTGTTGCTATAAAATCCTCATCGTTTTTTGCACCCAATGCCTCCGTCGTATAATCTACACTAATTGTTTTTTGCGCAGCTTCGCTCAAATTTATTTTTATGCTAAAGGGTGTTTTTTCATCGTTTCCTTCAAACAAATTGATGCCAGAAACAGACATTTTAGGCGTAACTTCTACGGCTGGTTTTACACTCTCTTTTTTGCAAGCGCAACAGAAAAAAGTAAGCACCAAAAGGTTTAGTAAAAAGTAATTTTTCAGATTATTTATCATTTTTTCAAATTTTTATAAGGTAATTTAAGTAGGCGTATAGAAATAATCGGTAATTTTTTTGTCGTTATAAAATAACATAAATAACTGATTGCAAGGAAGTTACGTTGTTATTTTACAACGCTTTGCCTTTAAAAATTATGATTATTTTAGCCCAACTACTTAAGAACGACACAATTCAGGAAGATACATTATTCATTATAAATTATTCATTTTTAATTAAACTTACTTCGCTTCAAACGCAAATCGCCACTCCAAAGAAGCATACACCGCCGCAATAACCAATTTCGTATCCGTCAATTCTATAATAGTATAAGTAACATCATCTTGTGGCACATTTACTTCTGCGCTTGTACCAACTTTATACAAACCCATCCAAGCACCTTTTCCCGAAAGGGTCAATTTATTATTCGCCACAGTAAATTTATGTTTGCCTGGGCCCCAAACATCATAAGGAGCTTTCCAAGTTGTCCCTGAGTTACAACCCAATGGAATACCGCCATCAATAGGAATAAGTTTACCATTTGGGTCAGCGTCAGCCCAAAAATCGCCTTTATTGTCATACTCAAAAACACCTTTTGAAGTAAATTTGAACTCATCATTAAAATGACAAGGACGAACGCCCAGTTCCGCATCAGCACTTGCCCAATACACTTGTGCCAATCCAGGTGTCCCTACGACCATTGCATTTGCACCTTGTTTTAGTCGCCAAACTTTTTCACTACAATTACTCAAAAGGGCAATCGCTCCAAAACAAGCGTTCGGGTCATCTTCTGTAATTGTAATTTTTTGTTTTGTCGTACCAAAACCACCTTTATTAAAAGCCGTCAAAGTAACCTCATATTCTCCTTTATAAGGGAGGTACGCTTCAAAAGTAGCTTGGTCAGATTTCGTACCATTGCTCAAATCCCATTGAAATAGAAATGCACCATCAGTTGTATTGCTTAGAACAATATGGTTTGCATCTTTGCCAGCCTTGTAAGTGAAAGATGCCACTGGTGGCGAAGGTAACGCTATACGTGCATCTTCTTTAGCACAACTTACTGAAAAACAAACAATTAGAAAATAAAATATTTTTTTCATAACAAAAAATTAAAAGATTTATTTGAGTTATTATTGATACATTACTTAGTACCCTTGATTTTGTTTCAAATTTCCGCCCGTAATATCAACCTCTTGTTGAGGAATAGGCAAGACTTCTGATTTTCCACGCACAAAACCTTTGAGTGCACCTTCTGCTTTTTGAGTACGAACGAGGTCAAAAAAACGATGTCCTTCAGTTGCCAGTTCCATACGACGTTCCGTATAAATCAAATCCAATAAGGTAGTCCCCGAAGCCGAAGGGAATGGCTGCAAACCAACACGACTACGTACTTTATTTAAAAATCCACGAGCTTTACCTTCGTCGCCTTTTGCACGAACCAATGCCTCAGCAGCCATCAAATACACATCTGCCAAACGAATAACACGAACGTTGGTATTCCAATTTAAGGCTGGCTCACCACTTTTCGCCTTATTATCTATCAAAGGAGCATATTTTTTGATAAAAAAATCAGTATTTTGATGACTTGGAGCATAAGAATTACCAGTAGCTTTCAGGGCTTTACCATCAATTATGGTATGCTTAAAACGAGGGTCATTTTTCATCGCATCAGCCAACTCCGTAGAAACAGGGCAAAAGCCCCAACCTGCCGAATATGTACTTCCAATAAAATCACGCATACCAAAAAATTGTACATTATAGTTGCCTTCTGTTTGGTTGAGGAAATTTTCCCAACCACCTGTTTGGTTACCTGAAAAATTAATTTCAAAGACACTCTCCTGACCCCATTCGTGGTCAATCTTGAAAATATCCTCAAATTTCGGCTCTAATTTGTAAATTCCCGAATTAATTACCTCCTCAAAGAGGGTAGCAGCTTCTGCCATTTTTGCATCTTTATTTTGATATAAAATTGCTTTTGCTAAAAGAGCCTTTGCAGCACCTCTCGTAATACGCCCCAATTCGGAAGAAGAAGCAGTCTCTGGCAGGTTAATATCTGTTATTGCCTCACGCAAATCTTTTTCGATTTGAGCATATACAGCATCAGGCGTTGCTTGCGTTTGTTTATAAATCTCATCGGCTGATAGGGTTTTAGTAAGCAACGGAATATTTCCGAAAAAGCGTACCAAATCAAAATAATAGTAAGCACGTAAAAATTTCGCTTCTGCAATCACACGCTTTTTGAAACCTTCTTCTATTGAAGGCACAGATTCTATTTTTTCTAATAGTAAATTAGCACGATAAATGCCAGCGTAATATTTATTCCAAAGACCACGCTGCGGTCCCAGTGTAGGCGTAAGACTAAAAGCATCGTAAGCAACCCAGTTAGGTTGATCACTCGCATCGGAACCACCTGCATAGCAATCATCAGAAGCGGTATTAAGTAAACCAAGATCCATCGACCAAAGACTGGTAGAACCGCCCCATGTAAGCGGGTCATAGGCTGCAACCAGTCCTTCAAACACTTCAGCCTGATTTTGATAAAAATTACTTTCGAGCTTCAGCCCTTTTGGACTTAGCTCTAAAAAATCTTTTTTGCAGCTTTGGCTCACACATACGATTAAGCCAATAATAAAGAATACGCTTGTTTTTTTCATATTATCTAATAAGTTATTTTTTGAAATATAAAACTCAGCAAATGTATAAAAAAGAATACAATACAAATAGAAAAAGGTTAGACAAATATAGGACAAAGTATTTTTTGTGCTTTTCCTACTAATTTCAAAAATATTTTGCCAATAAAATACTTGGAAATGATATTTGATTGTAACTTCCATTGACATGAAATAGTAAACCAAGGATTTGAAGTATTGTCTCAAAATTGTTGTACCAATCTGCATAAGGTTATACCCTTATTTCCTAAAAAAGTAGCGCCATCAAAATAAAAATAAGTCTGCCCTGCCGAACTTGTGAAGACATCACATTAGTAGTCTATAGCATTTCCCTCGCAAGCCAAGGATTGTGCGCAGCTATTTTACAATTTTATATTTTTATGGGAAAAGTAAAGTTACGGCTTAGTATGGTCAATTTGTCAGCCTTTTTTGTTCTTAAGAAATACTAACACTGAAAACTAAAAAGAGCTTAAAACCTGCATTATGTAATTATATCAGTTTAATATACAATCAACTAATAGTAAAACGATTTTTTGATACCTCCGTAAAAATAACCAATAGACAGTCCTTTCTCTATTGGTTACTATTGCGTTATACATATATACATACATATCCAAAGAATTTATAAAAAAGATAGCAAAAGCAAAAAAATC
>JANMGN010000087.1:0-1558 GCA_031374645.1 Chitinophagales bacterium
CGTAAGAGCCTCATTATCAGGCAGTTTTCTTGGAGCAAGCGCACACTTAGAAGGTAGTGTAAAATTAGACACAAACGGCTATCGTCGTTTCAGATATTTGGTTGGTACACGCTACAAGACGACCAAATATTTACTTGGTTCGTTGGACGTAAAAGGCGAATATGTACCTGATTTTACGGATATTCAAACGTATTTGACTTACGATTTGAGCCGAAATTGGCAAGCCGCTTTTCTCGGAAATTTCAATAAGTCAGTCTTTAATTTCACACCTGCTTCTCGAAGTACCGCCTTTGGTTTGATAAATTATTCCTTGAAATTATCTTCCAAATATGAAGGCAGCGAACGAGATGGTTTCACCAACGGAATGGCTGGTTTTTCGCTCACTTATTTACCAGAAAAAAGACGAAATCCGCTGTACCTCAAGTTTTTAGCTTCTACTTTTCAAAGCAGCGAAACAGAACGTATTGACATTACAGGAACGTATTCTTTGGGCGAAATACAAACAAATCTGGGTAGCGATAATTTTGGCGAAGTCGTTGCGGAACTTGGCGGTGGTACGCAGCAGCAGTTTGTCCGCAACTCATTTTTCTCTCGTGTGAGCAATATCGAACACAAAGGCGGCTTGGAAATAGCGACAAAAAAAGAAAATTCTACGACTGCTTCGCACTTTTTGCAATGGGGCATTCGTTTTCAAAATGAACTCATCGACGATAAACTCAAAGAATGGGAACGCTTAGATTCCGCTTTATATTCCCTAAATTTTAGCGAAAAAGACCTACAAGTATATCAATATTTCAAGACAGAAAACAGTTTTAGCAGCAGCCGTTTGAATGGATTTTTTCAAAATACTTACACGTATCGCAAATCGAGCAATTACGAAATGCAAATTACAGGTGGCGTGCGAGCGACTTATTGGAGCTTAAATAAAGAGCTAAATATCTCGCCACGAGTGCAATTTTTGTTCAAACCTTTGCAATCTGACAAAGATGTTGCATTTCGTTTATCAGCAGGTTATTATGTACAGCCACCTTTTTACCGTGAGCTAAGAAATACACAAGGTATCGTAAATAAAAATGTTTTATCTCAAAAATCTTTGCATTTTGTGTTGGGTTATCAGCAAGATTTCTTTATGCTCGGTGGAAAACGCTTCCGTTTGATGACCGAAGCCTACTACAAAAAACTTTGGGATTTAGTAGCTTATGACATTGAAAATGTGCGTATTAGATATAACGGAAAAAACGATGCGATAGGTTTTGCCTACGGTGCAGACTTACGTATCAATGGAGAATTTGTGAAAGGTGCAGAAAGTTGGGTCAATTTTTCGTTTCTAAAAACAAGCGAAAAATTAGACGATGTACAGCACAAAACTCGTGAAATCGGAAAAGAAGAAGGCGTAAATATAGATTACGTAGCTCGTCCGAGTGACCGTCGATTTAACTCTACGATATTTTTTCAAGATTATTTGCGTAAAAATAAAAATTTTAAAGTACATAAGATTTTCACAGTAGGAAAAGGCTTACCTTTTGGTATTACGAATAACAATTTCATTTACATAAAT
>JANMGN010000088.1:0-3937 GCA_031374645.1 Chitinophagales bacterium
ATTATTTCTATACGCCTACTGACACCGCTTCTAAATAATAATGGGTCGTGTATATAAACGTTACAAAAACGTTAATCGTGTCTTTTTATTTCTACAAAGATATAAACTTTAACTTTTGGGTAGCTACATTTCGTCTAAAAATGATAAACTTACATTATTTTATTTATATTCAAAAAAAATATAAGTAGTTGAGCTAAAATAATCATAACTTTTTTAAATGTAAAATAACAACGTAACTTCCTTAATTTCCCCTTTCCCTTTGAGGAAGGTCGGGATGGGGCTTTCTTATGCTATTTTACAACGCCAAAAAAAATTATCGATTATTTCTATACGCCTACATACAAATTATTTACTACATAATCCCCTAATAAATTTTAGTAATTCGGATGAGCCAAAACTATTTTTAACCTTTTTTCATAAATAACCTAATAATTTTTTTTTTCTATTTACTTTTGCCACAGCATAAGTAACGAGAAAAAATAGGAGTGATTATTTTTACATTTGCTTACCAAATCAATTCATTTTTATTTATGAAAATTCTTCAAGTATTAGTGGGCGTAGTTAGTCAGCAGCCAAGTCAGCAACTCCAACAATGGTTACTTTCCAGTGCCAGCTCAAAAGCAGTACAATTGTACTTAGGAATTTTGAATCGCCAATTTCAATCTGATATAGATGCCAGTCTTGCGCTATATGGAAAAACTGGCGAAAGCAATTATCGACGTGCAAAATTTCAACTCAAAGTACAATTAATCAAAATGCTTCGTTATATGCCCCTTAACAAAGATGAAGAACAAGATGAAAATATCAAACGTGCCTATCATCAGTTTATAAGTACCCTTCTTCTTGCTCGAAAAGTAGATGAAGAAGCGATTGAAGAATTATTAAATCTTTAAAAAACTATTTTTTAATATGAAAAAATCAAAACTAATCATTGTTATCTTATTCCTAATCAGTCATTTAGCAAAAGCAAATGAAGGAATGTGGTTGCCACTTTTTCTCGGACAACTCAACGAGGCAGACATGAAAGCACTCGGTATGAAAATTTCTGCCGAAGACATTTATAGCGTAAATAAAGGCAGCTTGAAAGATGCTATTTGTCAGTTTGGCGGTGGTTGTACTGCCGAACTTATTTCAAATGAAGGCTTGTTGCTTACCAATCATCACTGTGGTTACGATGCTATTCAAGGACACACGACACTCGAAAAAAACTATTTAGAAACTGGTTTTTGGGCAATGGCTCGGGACAAAGAATTGCCAAATCCTGGGCTTACCGCTACTTTTATTACACGCATAGAAGACGTTTCCGCAGCAGCTTTCATGGGCGTAACGGACGAGATGAGCGAAAAAGACCGTCAATCTACTTTGGATAAAAACTTGGCTTTAATTCGTAAAAATGCAAAACGTGAGGCTTGGGAAGATGTTTTTACAAGAGCATTTTTTGACGGAAACCAATATTTTTTATTTGTGACAGAAACATTTAGAGATGTGCGTTTGGTTGGTGCGCCGCCATCGTCTATCGGAAAATTCGGAAATGACACAGACAACTGGGCGTATCCTCGTCACACAGGCGATTTTTCGATGTTTCGCATTTATGCAGACAAAAATAATCATCCTGCGGAGTATTCTGCAGACAATAAACCTTACACGCCAAAGCATTTTTTACCCATTTCACTTGATGGCGTAAAAGAAGGCGATTTTACAATGATTTACGGTTTCCCTGGTCGTACGACGGAGTATTTGCCCGCTTCGGCAGTGGCGCAATCCTTAGAAAAAACAAATCCTACACGCATCAATATTCGTGAAAAATCTTTGAAAATCATGGATGAAGATATGCGTAAAGATGCCACTACAAAGATAAAACTTGCTGGAAAATACGCTTCTATTTCTAATTATTGGAAAAAATGGCGTGGCGAAAATTTAGGTTTAACCATCAGTAAAGGTGTAAATAAAAAGCAAATTTATGAAGAGGCGTTTACAAAAAATCTAAGTCTAAATCCCATTTGGACAAGTAAATACGGCAATTTATTAAGCGATTTTAAGCAAATTTATACAGAAAATGAGCCTTTCGCAATAGCACAAGCCACGCATAGCGAGGTATTTTTGAATGTTGGTTTGCTGGGCTGGGCTAATCAATTAGACGGAATCACGAAGGCTTTTGATGCCAAAGATGAAAAAGCGCAAACGGCAAAAATCGCTGCGCTCAAAGAAGCAAGCGAGGAGTTTTATAAAGAATATGTACTGGCTACGGATACAAAAGTATTTGCCACTTTGTTGCCCGTTTACAAGCAAAATTTATCTTCGTTGCCTATCAGTGATGCTTTAAAAGGTTTTGCCAAAAACTTTGACACGCCTGAAAAAACAATTAAAAAATTGCTCGAAAAAAGTATTTTGACAGACCAAAATAAAATAAAAGCCTTGCTCGAAAAACCTGCGGAAGAAATCGTAAAAACGCTTCGCAAAGATAAATTTTATGCTTTTGCAAAAGCTATGATTGATAATTACGATACCAATATCAATCCAAAAGTATCTGAAAACCAATTGAAAATCAGCAAGTTACGTCGCCAATACACCAAAGCGCAAATGGAAGTGATGGAAGGCAAAAGAGTTTTTTATCCCGATGCAAATTCTACTTTGCGTGTTGCTTTTGGTCAAGTAAAAGGCTATCAGCCGAAAGATGGCGTCACGTACGACGCTTTTACGTATCTTGATGGTGTGATGCAAAAATACATTCCAGGCGATTACGAGTTTGATGTTTCTAAAAAATTAATCGCTCTTTACGAGAAAAAAGATTACGGCGAATACGCTGAAAACGGAAAAATGCCAGTTTGTTTCATCGCTACAAACCACACGACGGGTGGAAATTCGGGTAGCCCTGCGATAGATGCCTACGGAAATCTAATTGGTCTAAATTTTGACCGTGTTTGGGAAGGAACGATGAGCGACATCAATTATGACCCAAGTATTTGCCGTAATATTATGATGGATGCTCGTTATTTGCTTTTTATCATTGATAAATATGCCGATGCTGGTCATTTGATAAAGGAAATGAAATTGGTACACCCAAAGAAAGGTTAATATTTTAGAAAACGTTTTGGTACTTTCATCAAAACGTTTTTTTTATAAATAAAACGCTAATAAAATCAAACAGATAGCCAGTTATTTTGTTTTATATTAAGGTTTTATAAGACTTAAAAATGAAAAAATGAATAAGCAATCATCTATATTAGTTACTGGCGCAACAGGTTTGGTCGGGTCGTATTTAGTGCGTTATTTACTAAAAGAAGGCTTTGAAAACATAACAATTCTAAAACGAAAAAATAGTGATAACTCGCTTATTATCAGTATTTTAGATAAAATAAAATCTCTTGAAGGCGATGTACTTTACATAGATACGCTCGAAGACGCACTCGAAGGAATAGAGTACGTTTTTCACTGCGCAGCCATGGTTTCTTATGACAGTCGAGATAGGGCTATTTTGATGCAAAATAATGTAGAAGGGACTGCCAATGTCGTCAATCTTTGTTTGGAAAAAGGAATAAAAAAATTGTTGCACGTGAGTTCTATTGCAGCCATTGGAAAAGATAAAAATCAGCCGATTTGTAGCGAAAAATCACGTTGGAATAACGACAGCGAACTCACACAATACGCTATCAGCAAGTACCTTTCAGAACAAGAAGTTTGGCGAGGAGCAGCCGAAGGGCTTTCGGTCGCTATCGTAAATCCGCCCATTATCTTAGGAAGCGGACATTGGAATCGCAGCTCAACGGCTCTTTTCAAACAAGTCTGGGACGGGCTTAAATTTTATCCCGTAGGCGCAACCGCCTTTGTAGATGTCCGAGATGTTGTTCGATTCATGACTTTGCTCATGGAAAGTGAAGTCGAAAATGAGCGATTTATTGTTTCGGGTGGCAATCTTTCTTTTCAATCTTTATTTTCG
>JANMGN010000172.1:0-12029 GCA_031374645.1 Chitinophagales bacterium
TTAAAAAAATACGCTTTTTTACTTGTTAATTATTGTTTAGACCTCAAAAAAAATGAAAAATTATTGGTGTCTTCTACCACACTTGCTGAACCTTTGGTACGTGAAGTTTATCGAGAAGCCTTGCGTGTCGGTGCGATTGTAGAGGTTGAATTAGATTTTAGAGAAAAAAATAAAATCTTTTTTGAGGAAGCCCAAGACGAACAATTGGATTACGTACCGATTTTGTATAAAAATGCTATGCAAAATTTTGATGCTTATCTGTACATTCGTGCGCCTTTTAACCTGCAAGATAGTGCAGCTGGCGACGCCGAAAAAAGCAAGCGTTTCAAAATAGCAAACGCTCCTTTCCATAAATTGTATTACGAAAGAACAGCTACCAGAAATCTTAAGCGAAATCTTTGCCAATTTCCTACGATGGCTGCTGCACAAAACGCTTCTATGTCTTTAGAAGACTACGAAAAGTTCGTTTTTAATGCTTGTAAACTCTACGAAACTGACCCTATGGCAGCTTGGCTCAATGTACGAAAAAATCAACAAATCGCTGTAAATCACTTGAATAGTTGCGAAAATGTACGTTATTTGGGCGAAAATATTGATATTTCCTTTAATACAAAAGGACGAACTTGGATAAATTCTGATGGGCAAACCAATATGCCTTCGGGAGAAATTTATACTTCGCCTGTTGAAAATTCTGTGAATGGAACAATACATTTTTCTTTCCCTGGCATTTATGGTGGACATGAAGTGGAAAATGTGACGCTTTGGGTAAAAGATGGCTGGATAGAAAAATGGGAAGCAAAACGAGGTAAAGATTACTTAGATTATATTTTTTCGCTCGAAGGCGCACGTCGTTTTGGAGAAGCTGCGATAGGTACAAATTACAATATTCAGCGCATGACAAAAAATATTCTTTTTGATGAAAAAATTGGTGGCTCGGTTCACATGGCGATTGGTCAATCTTATTTACAATGTGGTGGCAAAAATGAATCATCGGTACATTGGGATATGATTACGGACATGACAAATGGTGGAGAAATTTTTGCTGATGGAGAAAAAATTTATCAAAATGGAAAATTTTTAATATAAAATTTTAAAAATTCGCTTTATTATATTACTTTTGATTTTAAAAATATTTGACAAAAATCATTATCATAGACGACCAAGAAGATAGTATAGAAAAACTTTCTTTCTTGATAAAAAAGTATTGTCCGACGACAACTTTGGCTGGTGTAGCAAACACGGGCAAAGATGGTATTTGCCTTATCAAAAGTACAAAGCCCGATATTGTTTTTTTAGATGTAGAAATGGACGATATGACAGGTTTTGAAATGCTCGAACGCTTAGATTCTATTGATTTTAAAGTAATATTCACTACGGCTCACGATAAATATGCTATAAAAGCAATCCGATTTTCGGCATTGGATTATCTGCTCAAACCTGTCGGAAAAGACGATTTGATAGCCGCTATTCAGCGTGCAAATACAGATATTTCAAAATTACAGACAGAACAAGTCGAAGAATTGGTGAAAAACGGAAAAGGTAAATCTCCCAAAGTAGAGCGCATCGCACTAACAACTGGCGAAGGGCTTATTTTTAAAAACCTAAACGATATAATATATTGTGAGGCAGATAGAAACTACACTATTGTTTATCTTTCAAATAAGGAAAAACTGATAGTTTCTAAAACACTGAAAGAAATAGAAGATACGCTCGACGGTAGCGGTTTTTTTCGTGCGCATCACTCTCATCTCATCAATGTGACACATATTGAGCGTTATGTGCGAGGCGATGGTGGCTATGTTATTATGAAAAACGGAGAAAATATTACTGTTTCTCGAAAAAGAAAAGAAGCATTGTTAGAGTTTTTTCCAAAATTTTAATCCTCCAAAATAATATCCCAAATCATAGCCGAACGATCATCGCTGCCCGAAACCAACCAATTATTGTAAGGCGACCAATACAAAGCATTCACAGAGTGCGTGTGACAACCCGAGCGAACGGTATCAATTACTTTCAATAATTCATAGCTTTCCGAACTCCATATTTTTATCGTTTTGTCACGACTTGCCGTAGCAAATATTTTCCGCTCTGGATGAAAAACTATCTTATTAATAGTATAAAGATGCGCCGCTTGTGAAGAAATGAGCTGAAAATTTTTATTATTTCCCCATATTCTTAGTAAAGCATCACGTCCACCACTCAATAAATGCTTCCCATCGGGCGAATACTGCAACGCAAAAATAGAATTTCCGTGCGCACTTTCAATCGTTTCTTTTAAGCTAAAAGTAGTTGCGTCTAAAATATAAATATTTCTATCGCTGCTCCCTATCGCTAACTCGTTTCGCTCTGCCGAAAAAGCCATGCAACGCAAAGATTGATGAGCCAACTGCACGCTTTCTGTAACTCGCTGTTTTTGAATATCCCAGCGAGCGATAACGCCATCACCACCAATTGTAACTATCTGACTATTAATGTTTTGTATATCAAAAATACCATTTTTGTGGAATGCAACATTTTTCTGTTCATCGGGATTTTTAAGCGAAATCCAATGCAAGCCACCATCCATATCGCCCAAAATAAGGTGCTGAAACGGACGTAAAACATAGCACATCGCATAAATGTTTTTATCCGCCTTCGCTATCAAACGACCAATTTCTGGACTTGCCAAATCCCACTGTACTACCCATCCGTCGCCTGCGGCACTCAACATAAAATGCTTTGCCTCGCCTTCACAAACACTATAAATTGCGCCGTTGTGACCTGTCAGTTGTGTTATTCTTTTTACTTTTATTTGCATTTTGCAAAGGTAAAGAAAAAAATAAATTTAGTAACGGAAAAATAATAAGTTGGTAAATTTTGGTTTTAGATTTTGTTGATAAATAGTTCATTTTTAAGGAGGATAGCATCGCTATCTAACGCAAAAATTAGTAACGTGATTTTCAGCGAACAGAAACTAAATATAATCATGAAAAATTATGTCGCAATACGTCATATAGCGTATTGCATTTTTAAAAATAAATGAGCATTTTTGTGTAGTCTTGCTACGAAAAGCGTACTAAAAAAAGAAATTATCTATTTGTTTAATATATTATTCATTTTTTAACATACTTTTTGTTGTTCGGTACGCTTTTTGATTTTTATATAATAATATTTTGTATTATATAAAATATTTGTCCCAAAAGTTTATTTCAACAACAAATTAGAAAAATGATGAATACCTTAAAACGTCATTACCCGAACATCAATATACCCAAACTTCCCATGCGTAAATTTCAACTTTTACTCATTGCGCTGCTTTTTGCAGCAGGGCTAATTGCCCAACCTACATTTCCTTCGTTTCCAGCAGATATTACGGTAGAGTGCGATGCTGTACCGAGTACGCCCAAACCTATTGCCACAAGTCTTTGTCCACCTACAAATGTTGCTTTTAGTGAACATACTGATGTGAGTATGGTGTGTCCGCAAGCAAAAATCATACAACGAATCTATACAGCTACTGATAACTGCGGTTTTGTTCACACTCAAACGCAAACTATTACGGTTGTAGATACCAAAGCTCCAAAAATTGTTTTTACAGCGCCTCTTTTAGTTGGTAAAAAAAATCTTGATACGCTGATTTTAGATTGCTACAATCCACCTATTTTTGATGCAGGAAGTGCTATTGCAGTAGATGTTTGTGATCCTTTGGCAAAAATAAAATTTCAAGATAACTTACTGGTCGTTGGCGATTGCAGAAAAGATGGTTTTTTACTTTTGATGAACTGCTCTTGGATAGCAACAGATGCTTGTGGAAATAAAACTGAAATCCTACTTTATTTCAAAATTGTTGATAAAACAGCTCCATTGTTGATAAGTGTGCCAAAAGATATTACCATAGAATGTGATAAAGTTTCTACTATTCTTAGCATATTTCCTACGGCAAAAGACCTTTGTGATGGTACGCCAACGCTCATAACCGATATTTTAAATACGCCAAGTGGCTTATGCCCAAACGAGTATAAAATTACTCGAACTTGGACAACGACAGATAAATGTGGAAATAAGGCAACCGCAAAACAAGTTATTACGGTCATGGACAAAACGCCGCCTGTTTTTTTAGCAAAACCAAAAGATGTAACAATTCAATTCGGACAAACTGTTCCTGCTGCTCCAATTTTGACAGCTACTGATAATTGTACTGGAAAAGTGACTATCAGTGCAACAACTACACGTGCGATTATTGGTTGCGATTCTTTGATTACGTACAAATGTATTGCAAAAGATGAGTGTAATAATACGACTACTTTGGAGCAAAAAATTACCGTAATTATGCCAAAACCTACTGCTGGCACGCTAAAAACAGACTCTACTGGCTATTGTTTACCGCAAGGAAACAGCGTCACAATTACGCTTTCCGAAATCGTAAAACCTTCATTTTCAAACAATTACAATAAAATATATTTTTTAATAGATAAAAAAACAGGCGATGTTTTGAAGTATGATACGACGCCTTCGTTTGTGATTTCACAAACAGGCGATTATTCATTTCATACGCTTGTTTACAATAGTAATTTTGACCTTACTAAAATAAATAATATAAGCGATATTTTAAAAGAAACATCTTGTTTTGCTTTTGACCAAACAGGCGCAAGCATTAATTTAAAGATGTGTACGGTTCCTAACGTACCTGCTTGTGTGCCGCCAACTTTGAGTAGTGCAGTTATAAAAAATGCAAATTGCGCCCAAAATGATGGCTCAATCACTCTAAATTTAGCGACTGGCTTGACTTACAATTGGAGCAACACAGCCAATACGCCTACCATCGAAAAACTTTCGGCTGGTCTTTATGCAGTAACGGTTGCTTTGGTAAATGATGCAAAATGTTTTTCTGTAAAATCTTTTTCAGTAGCTAATATTGATGCGCCAATTGTCACAGCACCTAACACAACTGCTGCGGATTGTGATGCCAAAAATGGTTCAGCGACTTTTACAGACACAACCTTAACTTATACTTGGTTTGATGGAAAAAAAGTAAATACACGAAATGATTTATCAACAGGTTTTTATACCGTAACTGCTACAAAAGACTTTTGTTCAAGTATTTATACATTTGAAATTTTTTCAAATAATAAATTAACTGCCACCGCAACGATAGATAAAAAAGCGGATTGTGGTGGAAATAATGGTGCAGCAACTATAAATGTTACAGGCGCAAACGGTGGCGTATATACTTACTCTTGGGGCGCAGGAAAAACAAAAAAAGACCTCGCTGCTGGGCAATATTCTGTGACAGTGAGTGATGCGACTTCAAAATGTAGTGCTATTGTTACGTTTGTAATGCCAAATGCTTCGCCAGATTCTGCCAATATTGTTTTAACTGTAAATGCGGCAAAGTGCCCTTTTGAATTAGGAAAAGTAGAAGCCCAAATTAATGTTTCAGCTAATTTTACTAAGCCTTTTTATACAAAAATAGTTGATTTACAAGGCAAAAGTTATAAAGAAGACCAATTGCCAACAGGAAAATACAATTATTTGATGTATGACGCAAAAGGTTGCTTGATAAATAATGCGGCTTTTGAAGTAAAAAATCCAGACGTAATCGTAGCGACACTTGATGTAGTAGAAAAAGATTGTAAAGGAAATATTAGTGTAAACGTGACAGGTGGAACTCCACCTTACAATTTTGATTGGGCAGATTTGACTGGCACAAATGATCCTAAAAATAGAAAAGATCTCGTAAAAGGAAATTATAATCTTGAAATCACTGATGCAAATGCTTGTAAAGTAGCAATTTCTGTAACTATTACAGATAAAACTTGTACACAAATCCCTTGCAAAGATTTAATTTCGCAAAAAAATGCTATTCTTTTTGCAAAAAATTGTGCTGATGGAGCAAAATTTTGTTTGCCTATCAATCTTAATGACTACGCAAATTTGACAGTTACTGATTTTGGAAAACCATTTGTAGGTAAAATAACAGGTTGCGACATAGATACATTTTTCAATTATTCTTACTTGATTTTTCCAGATACAGGCAAAACTGGTCCTTATATTCTAAAAAACTGGGAACTTGATGGTAAAAACATCGTAGGCTCATTTGACAATGTGAAAGCACTCGTTGATTCTATGAATATTTGGAATCCCGCTGGAAAATGGACAATAAATACCAAACTTTACTTGATAGAAGGTGGTTCTACGAAGCATAAATACGGTGCAATGACCGTTAAACAATCAAAAGGTCAAGGCGAAGCAACCATACAACCTAATATCAGTCAAATGATTATGGGAACAGCGATGAATTTTAGTGCGGGCGACCATTTTGTAGTTTTTGAAGATAAAAAAACAGGTTGTAAGGATACTTTGACGGTAAAAGTGACTTGTGATAGTTGTTCGACAATTTACAGTGGCGCACTTACTTTGCAAGCTGATAGTTGTAAAGGAACAGCAAAAATTTGTTTAGATGTCAAAAATACAGATTTAAAAAATACTAAAATTTTGAATAATGGTGCTATTTATACAGCTACACTTGTAGCTTGTACAAATGGGAATGTTCAATTAAATTTACCTATCGGAACAAATAAATTAAATTTTAAAGATTCTATCACACTTTGTGAAAAAGAATTTACGATTTTGGTTACTTGTAAAAAAGATACCATTATTAATCCGCCTACATTTGCAACTTATATTACGAAAAAAATATGCGTACCAGACGTTTTGGATTTCTGTTTCGATACTACTGGCGTAGCTCCTCCTGCAGTATTAAAAGATTTGTGTAGCGACAAAACATACAAAGCTATTACATACAAAATCAATGGTTTATGTATAAAAATAAACGCTATTGATACTGGAACAGATACACTTTGCTTATATTTTTGTGATGGAAAAAAGAAATGTGATACGACTTATTTAATCTTAGAAGTTTGCAAAAAGCCTGTCATTTCTAAAATTGATACTATTTATAAAGAAATTTGTGTAGGAAAAACGAATACCGTTTGTGTAGGAAAAATATCAGTTGGCGATATTTCGAGCGTTAAAAATATTTGTGAAAAAGATGCTACTGGAAACGCATCTGTTTTGATTACTCCGAAATTCAATTGCTTAGACATCACAGGAACAAAGATTGGAAAAGATAAAATTTGTGTACAAGTTTGTAGCAATAAAGGGATTTGTGATACGATTGTAGTCATTTTAGATGTGAAAAAATGCCCAGACGGAAACGCACTTCCTATTGCTGTAAAAGATACTATTTCTACTCAAATGGATATTACAACTTTGATAAAACCACTTGAAAATGATACTATTAATGGTACGCTTACGGATTTTGGCTTGCTCTCGACACCTCAAAACGGCGAAGTTATTGTGAATATTGATAAATCAATTTCATATTCGCCTAACATTGGTTTTTGCAATGGAATAGATACGTTTAGATATTTTATTCAGAACCAAAACGGCAAAGATACTGCCCTCGTTTGCATTACCATAGATTGCACTAAGTTTATTATTTTCAATGGTTTTTCTCCAAATGACGATAACAAAAACACGCATTTCCACATACAAGGCATAGAACAATACAGCGATAATATTGTAACTATTTTTAATCGTTGGGGAAATATGGTGTATGAAAAAGTAAGCTATACGAACGCAGAAGGTTGGGACGGTACATGGAATAATCAGCTTTGTACAGATGGAACGTATTGGTACAAAATTGACCTTCCTCGATTAGGCAAAACTTATACTGGTTATTTATATTTGCATAGGTAAATTAAAAACGTTATTTATATTCAGATATAAATGACGTTTTTTTATTCTAAAACTACTTTGACAAATTTACTTTTTTGCCAAAAATCCTTTAGTCCGTAGCAAGTCAAATCATCAGTGAATGTGCAGATGGTATCGCATTGATTATTCAATAAATTTCCAAATCCGTTGTCTAAAACACCATATACTACAACGTAATAATCTTGCTTTTCATACTCATACTGCGTAATCCTTGATGGTTTCTGCGTACTATCTATTACGTTTTGAATACAACTAGGCACTACAAATTCCGTTTGCTTTTGGCAAGCTACCACAAAAAGTAAGGAGAGCAAAAAAGTATATTTTTTCATCTAAAATTTTATTTATACCAAAAGACAGTAAAAAAACTAAAAAGGTTGGGAAAATAACTGTAAAATTAAAAGTTTATACTTTTTTAACAGAATTTATATAATTTTGTGGAAAAAGAAAACATGATTTGTATAAATTCGTTTAGATTTCTATAAGACTTTTTTCAACGATTCAAATTTTTTAATTATAAATTTTAAAATGACTAAAATAAATATTTTTTTAATTTTTACTTGTATTACGCTATTTTTTGCTTGTAATACGACTAAAAAAGTAGTAGAACCTACAGTAAACACAACAGCTGTAGAAGGAAAACCAGATTTAATCATTGCAAATCCAAGCGCAATTTATAACAATGAAACTGGAATTTTCATTACTTCCCCTAACACAAAAACACGTTTGAGTTTTAAACTAACAGCAAATGGAGAACCTACTTACAAAATCATCCGCAACAATAAAATTGTTATCGGTGATTCTAAAATGGGCTTGAAATTTTTTGATAGCGATTTCAATACTAATTTTGAAGTAACAAGTGCAGAGCAAGGAAATAGCGACCAAACTTGGAAACCTGTTTGGGGCGAAGTTGCTCAAATTCGAGATAATTACAAGTCTTTAACCTTACATTTGAAGGAAAAAAGCACTCAGCACCTATTAGATATTATTTTTAAAGTATATGATGATGGCGTTGGTTTTCGTTACGTTTTACCTGAGCAAGAAAATTGGGCGCAACGTATCGTAACGGAAGAAACAACTGAATTTCAGTTGATGAATGACAATAAAGCGTTTTGGATCCCTGGCGATTACGATTCCAATGAACACGTTTATTCTACCACTAAAGTTAGTACAATAAATAATTCGGAGTATCGAAAATCTGAAAATGCAATTTCTGCCATGGAATTGCACGACCCGACCTCTGTACAAACGCCTTTTTCTATGAAAAATGAAGGCGATGGTACTTATATATGTATTCACGAAGCGGCACTTATTGATTTTCCAGCAATGCAACTACACGTGGACAACAAAACACTAAAACTGACAAGTCTTTTAGTGCCTTCGAGTTTTGAAAAAATAAAAGCCTCTGTGAAACTTCCTTTCAAATCGCCTTGGAGAGCAATCGTTTTGGCAGATAATGCAGCAGGATTATTGGATTCTAAATTAATATTAAACCTCAACGACCCTAATATTTTAGAAGATGTAAGTTGGATAAAACCACAAAAATTCGTAGGCGTTTGGTGGGAAATGCACATGGGAACAGCGACTTGGGATTATGAAAATAGTCAAAATATGGGTGTAGAGCAAGGTCAAAAATCAGCTACTCGCCACGGTGCAACAACCGAAAACACTAAAAAATTCATTGATTTCGCTTCAAAAAACGGTATTGATGGCGTTTTGGTAGAAGGTTGGAACACTGGCTGGAAAGATTGGTTTGGTAAAATGAAAGATACTGTTTTTAGTTTCACAACGCCTTATCCAGATTATAATATCGAAGAGGTAAATAAATATGCAGCGAGCAAAGGCGTGAAAATTATTTGTCATCACGAAACCTCTTCAGCTGTTACAAATTACGAGCAACAAATGGACGATGCTTACAAATACCTCAAAAAATATGGTATGAACAGCATAAAATCAGGTTATGTAGGTAGAATAATTCCTCGTGGCGAACACCACGATGGTCAATGGATGATAAATCATTATATGCGTGTGATGAAAAAAACCGCTGAAAATAAAATCATGTTGGATATGCACGAGCCAGTTCGTCCGACAGGTTTGCACCGTACGTATCCAAATCTTCTGGCTTGCGAAGCAGCACGTGGTAATGAATTTAATGCTTGGAGTAGAGGAAATGCGCCCGAACATGAAACCATTTTGCCTTTTACACGCTTGATGGGAGGCCCTATGGATTATACGCCTGGTATTTTTAGGACAACTTTTGAAAACTTAGGTAAAAAAGAACGTGTACATACTACTTTGGCAAAACAACTTGCTCTTTATGTAACCATGTATTCGCCGATACAAATGGCGGCAGATTTGGTAGAAAACTACGAAGCACGACCAAAAGAATTTCAATTTATAAAAGATGTCGCTGTGGATTGGGACGATAGTAAGACTTTAAATGCCGAAATTGGCGATTATATCACTATTGCTCGTAAAGCAAAAGGCAAAAACGAATGGTATATTGGCAGTATCACTGATGAAAACGCTCGTAATTTCAGTGTAAAATTAGATTTTTTAAAAGCTGGCAAAAAATATAAAGCAACTATTTACGCTGACGCAGCCGATGCGCATTGGGAAAAAAATCCGACTGCAACAAACATTACAGAACAAACCGTAGATAAAAATACGGTACTTGCCTTGAAATTGGTAGCAGGCGGCGGCACGGCGATTTCTTTAAAAGAGATTTTGTAATTTTTTAGAAAATAAAAAAACCGAATTTATCAAGTTGATAAATTCGGTTTTTCTTTGATAAATATTTATAATTTTTTTATAATAAACTAATAATCAGCATATTATATAAAAAAATTCATTTACAAATCAATTGTTGAGTAATTTAATTTATATTCATCATTATTATTCTATGTCATCCAGTGCCTCGTCCATATTTTCTGTAAGTATTTGTACAAAACGAAACTCCTTGAAAAAAGTACGAGCAATTACCCGAAGCACTGTATAAACGGGAATTGCTAAAATCATCCCAGGAATACCCCAAATATCTGCACCAATCCATATTACAATAAATATTTCTAAGGGATGCGCCATAACACGATTTGAAAAAATATATGGCTGCAAAATAAAACCATCTATCATTTGTACGATAGGAAAAACAATCATTACTTTTATCAAAAGCGGCACGATTTGCGTATAAAAATCCAAATCAAGATGTGTAGAAAATGTAATTAAAACACCAAATGCAGCGCCTATCAAAGGACCAACATAAGGAATAATATTCATAAGAGCTGCAAAAAAACCTATCAAAAGCGCATTCGGAATACCTAAAATCGTAAGCGCACCTGCCACAATACTTGTAATAGCAACCATTTGTATCAGAATACCACCAAAATAACGTATCAAAAGCGTACGAATATCATCTATTGCGATACGTGCATTTTTTACATAATTTTCTGGAATAGTAGAAGTCAATGCTTCTGCAAACATTGTTTGGTCTTTCAAAAAGAAAAAAGTAATAAACAAAACGGAGCTTATCATAACTACAATTGATCCAATAGTCCCAACGATAGTTTCTAAAATATTGCTTATTCTGGCAGGATTAATTATGTTTTTTACCGTCATTACAAGTTGGTCTAATGCGGTTTTATTTGGCGGAATAATGCCATATTGATGCAGCCAATCACTCAATTGTTTAGTTGGTTTTTCGATAGCATGTTCTATTTTACTATAATCTACATTCGATAAATTTTGCGCTTGTACAATAATCGATGGTACAAAAATCGCTATCAACACAGCAAATACGATGAAAAAAGAAATCATCGTAAGTATAGCCGCAGCAGAAGGACCAATCCCTATTTTTTTGTAGCGGAAGCGCATAAAAAAATTCATCAAAGGTTGCCCAATCATCGAAAGTACCCAAGAAATAAGCACATAAGTAACAATATTGCTAAAATAAGTCATTATCAGAGCTAAAATAACAACAATTGCACCTGTGGTAATATAGCGGTTTGCATTTTTAAACATAGTCTTATTTTTAAATGCAAAGATAATACATTAGTTTTATTTTGAGCAAAAATAAAATCCAAATAAATTTGAAACAAAAAAGGCCTTTTTGTAACACAACAGAATTGTTGAGCTACAAAAAAACCTCTTTTACCACATTTTTTACATTTAAGTAGTAAGGGAACTCGTAAGTAGGCGTATAGAAATAATCGGTAATTTTTTCAGCCCAACTACTTAATAAATAACTTACTCCACTTTCATCAGTTTTACACTCTGTT
>JANMGN010000126.1:0-6429 GCA_031374645.1 Chitinophagales bacterium
ATTTATGCGTATTTTATACTCGACGAACCTTTTACGTTTTATACTTTTGTAGGTACTGGTTTGGTTATTGGAGGTTTGTATTTGGGGCAACGAAAAAGGTAGAGACAAGGCATGCCTTGTCTAACGCTTGTGTTGTAGTAGACAAGGCATGCCTTGTCTCTACGATACGATACGATACGATTATTCGTTTGCTAATTTTAATTCAAAATGCTGACGAAAAACATCAACTAATGGATTTACTTCGACCATTTTTTCGTATTTTTCTTTATTAGTCAAAGGACGATTGACGGCTTGTACGGCATTTATCTCAGCTACTCTTTGTTGGTCGAGCTGAATATCTAAGCGAATTTCTTTGTCGTGAAGTTCTTCTCTGAGGTAATCTACCAAATCCAAAGTTTGTTTGATAGACGTTTGAGAAACTGTCGAACCGACCGTAACCACAATTAGACTATCTGCTTGTATGGAAAGTTCTGCTTTTTCGAGCGTTGCTTTCAAGCTCGGAGAATCTATTTTTTCTCCATATTTTTTCCAAGCCATTTTTAGATTTTCATCGGTTAAACGAGATGTTTTGGCTTGCTCTGCTTTGTGTTCCGCTTTTACTGTGGCATAAATAGCATCTAAATCAGAAACTTGTCCACCGATTTTAAAACTGTCTAAATTTTTAATTTTTACAGTAGGAATCGGCTCTATTTTAGGTTGTTGCAATGTTTCCAAAATACTTTTATACTCTACCACAGGTTGTTTTTCTGCCAAAGCTGCCGAATTTTGACCTGTTTTTGAAGCGACTTCTACATTAGTGTTTTTTTTTTCCAAAGCAGCTTGCGGCTGCGCTGCCAAATCCACTGTACGATTAATGTAAGTCATTTTTATCAATGCTATTTCTACGTGTAATCGCTTATTTTGTGCAGTTTTGTACTGAATATCACAAGTATTCGTCAAATTTAAAGCTGTCAGAACAAAAGACGTAGGTGAGAGATACGCTTGCTGACGGTATCTTTCACGCTGTGTTTCACCTGCTTCGAGCAATTTTAAAGTTTGTTCATCTTTGCAAACCAGCAAATTACGCAAGTGTTCGCCCAAGCCATTGATAAAGATTTCAGCATCAAAACCTTTGCGCAAAATTTCATCGAACATCAACATCATTTTTGACATATCTTCGGTCAAAAGCGCATCTACGATTTTGAAATAATAATCATAATCTAAGATATTGAGGTTTTCGATAACGTCTTTGTAGGTAATTTTTTTGCCAGAAGCACTTACAATACGGTCAAAAATGGACAACGCATCACGCATCGCACCATCTGCTTTTACGCCTATCGTGTGCAAAGCATCTTCATCAGCATCAATACCTTCTTTTTCGCAAATATTCCGCAAGTGATTTACGGCATCGGCTGGTTGTATGCGACGAAAATCATAAATTTGGCAACGAGAAAGTATCGTCGGAATAATTTTATGCTTTTCGGTCGTTGCTAAAATAAAAATAGCGTGCGCAGGAGGCTCTTCCAAAGTTTTCAAAAACGCATTAAAACCCGCTTGCGACAGCATGTGAACCTCATCTATGATATAAACTTTATATTTGCCTTGTTGTGGTGGAAAACGGACTTGCTCCACGAGTGAACGAATATGCTCCACACCATTGTTTGATGCAGCATCGAGTTCAAAAATATTGAAAGAAGCATTTTCATTGAATGCCTTACAAGACGAACAAGTATTACAAGCCTCGTAATTCGCGGAACGATTTTCGCAATTTAAAATTTTTGCCAAAATACGTGCGCAAGTCGTTTTGCCGACACCTCTTGGTCCACAAAATAAAAATGCGTGCGCCACATGATCACTTTTTAAAGCATTCTTTAAAGTCTGCGAGATATGCTCTTGCCCAATAACGCTTTCAAATTCGTTCGGACGGTATTTGCGTGCTGAAACTACAAAACTCATTTTATGATTAAAATTAAAAATTTAAAAGGAGAATTTAACCTACTTATTTAGCTAAATTATTTAGCAATTCTTAGAGCGTACTTATTTAGTTTTTTCCGTTTAACAACTTTTTCAATTCTGAAAAATACGAAAATCCCACTTGCATTTTTTGTAAAATATTCAAGTTATAGCAATTGTAATTTTCGCCAAAACTATATAATCCGCTTGAATCGTACATAAAAAGCATATCTTGAACAATGCCGTTTTTGTCTAAAATAATGTAGTAAGGAAGCTGAAAATTGTTAGAAACATTTGTTTCTAAAAGTTCTTTACAGTTGGGAATAATTGGGAAACTAAATTTTTTACCGCCCATTGCCCGAGTTATTTCTGAGCGCATCGCTTCCGTAAGCATGACCACATTTATCGTGGAAAATGTTTGTTTGATACTATCCAAATCCTTAGCCATCGGCTCGAAAAACATACCGATATAGTTATTATTTACGCCTATTACTGTTGTTTTTCCTAAAAAACTGTTTGTTTCAAAAGGAATTCCTTCTACATCATTTCCTATACTATTTACAAAAGGCTTTTTACGTAATTTTAAAAAATCTGCTTGATGTTTAGTATATTTTCCTTTTATCATCAGCACTGCGCTATCATTTTCTGCAACAGTTTTGATGACGCTTGTATCAAAATAACATTTTACAAATTCAGATTTTATACCTATATTATCTAAAAAAAAATATTTTGGTGTTGTTTTTATTACAATATTGAGTGATTTTTGAAGCGTTCCCGAAAAATTAGAACCTCTTTGTAAATATGCTTTTGGTGCTTTTCCAACGACCATTATCAAGGTATCTTTTTGTTGCGAAAAAAGACAATTTGACAATAAAATAGAGTAAAAAAGTAAAAAAGAGATTTTTTTCATGAACACTATTTAAAATCATGATGACAGCCAAGCTCCTATCATCGCATGACAGCCATATTTAAAAAACAGAATTTAGCGTTAATCTTGCACCACTAAATGCGGGTTCTAAACGACAAATTCCACCACTACAAACAACGCCTTCCACTTGTTTCACATAACTCAAAGAAACTCGGTTGCTGCCTTCTGTATATGCCAAAGAGAGCGTAGGATAGTGCAAATCACTTGTTTTTTTCGGTTTAATATTGTACATATCCGAAGCTGTAACCACCCAATGCGGTGCCATACTGTACTCCGCCAAAGCAAAAACCCAACTGCCGTAATCTTGTTTCGTATCCATATATTGCACCTCGCAACGTAGGGCTTTTTTACGTGTAAATTTATACAAAACCTCTATATAAGGCGTAACAGTGCTTACCATCGCTACGTTCGGTTTTGTTTCATAAATTTCTTGATTGTAACGCTGCACTTGTACGCCACCGATAATGCTGTATTTTTTTTCTTTATAAGTCAGTTCTGTAAAAATTTCTTGATACAACTGTTTTTTACTCAGTGTTTTTATATCTGAAAAATTGACAAAAACGCCCCAGTTTTTATTTATTTTATAACGCATTTCTGCCTGAATAGCTTGTTCGCCGAGTTCCTGTGTTGCAGGATTGTAACGTGCCGTCAAACGATAAGTATTTTGTTTGCTCATAGGCGGCAAAAAGTTCAAAATACCACGATTAAGCGTTACAAAAGGATTGGTACGAAAAGTGAAATTTTCGGTACGTTTGCCTTCGAGCGTAAGTCCCAAACCATGACCAGCATACGCCAAACTTGAATAAATAATCGAACCTGATTTGTTTTGTAACTTGCCCAAAGCAGTCTTTCCATCTGCCAAATTACGTGTTGCAAAAGGGTCAAAAAAGACATCTTTTGATTTGTATGCACCTTCTATATACCAAGAAAAAGGACCAGCACTTAGCGTATTATACGCAGAAAAAGAATATGTATTATACTGAGCATCAATACTATCTGCAACAGTATAAGTGCTTATTGCTCCTACGATTTGGTTCACAGTTTCTTTATCAAAAGTACGCCCGACTACACCAAAACCTGGTGCAATTGTCCATTGTTTTGTACTATCGCCAAAGGCAAAAAACGCATCTGTCGAAGCTCCTTTTATAACAGCTCCATACGAATCAAACTGTTGTTTTTGCTTCCCTGTAAAAACTTTTACTTTCCAGTCTTTGTTCAAATGATAAGCTGCACTTACGCCATAAAGCGCGTTATCAATCGCCAACGGACGTGCCTCATAAGACCTAAAAATAATACCGCTACCGATTTGATCATAGAGATAACCTGCCGCAAAATCGAACTTATTTACCTTCTTTTTGATGTACCAATTTCCAATTCCTTGCGCTGTATATGAACCCGTCGGATTGAGCAAATTAGAGTTATTGAAAAGGTCAAAACGCAAGCCCATATCGAAGCCAAAATTGCTATAATTTAGATTGAGCCAAGATTGCGCACCAAATTTTTGATTATCATATTGAGGTGTATTAAACGCTCCGATTGCGGTATCTCTAACGAAAAAGTTACCTTGTGCTTCTATCGCTCCCGAAATACGTCCTGTACTCCCTGCATTATTGTCAGTGGATTGTGCATCAATATTTTTAATACATGAAAATAAAAATAAAAATAATAAAACTCGTTTCATATTTTGAAAAAATTAATCAGTAGAACTAAGTGCTTAACATTAGGATAATTCCCATTTTTTAAGCAATGCAAAGATAAAAAAATACATCTATAATTTTTAATAAAGATTTCAAATAGACGAGTTCAGAAAACTATTTGTAGGTATTTTATTCTTATCAAAAAAGGCTAAATAGCTGACTTTAAATAA
The DNA here is from genome assembly GCA_031374645.1 of Chitinophagales bacterium. Lineage (GTDB taxonomy): Bacteria > Bacteroidota > Bacteroidia > Chitinophagales > Saprospiraceae > CANHEE01. The sequence continues at coordinate 4,728 of JANMGN010000126.1, forward strand.
GTTATGTTGAGTTTTTTGATAAAAATTTTCAATAAAAATTTAAAAGTAATTTGGTCTAAAAGAGTTATTTACTAAAATTTATTTTGTAATTTTGTATGTTTTTATCTAAAATTAACTAAAAAAAATGACACCACTTGCAGAACGAATGCGCCCCAAAACTATTGCCGATTATGTAGGACAAACGCATTTATTGGGCGAAAAAGGTGCGCTACAACAAGGAATTGAACAAAAATTTATTCCTTCACTATTACTTTGGGGGCCTCCTGGTGTTGGAAAAACGACTTTAGCATTGCTTTTGGCTGACGTTTTAGAAAGACCTTTTTACCAGTTGAGCGCAATTTCAGCAGGCGTAAAAGACGTACGAGAAGTGATAGAAAAAGCGGAAAAAGACCGTTTTTTTAGCCGCCAAAATCCGATTTTATTCATAGACGAAATACATCGTTTCAATAAAGCACAACAAGATGCGTTGCTTGGTGCAGTCGAAAAAGGAACATTTACACTCATAGGCGCAACTACCGAAAACCCATCTTTTGAAGTGATTTCTGCCTTACTTTCTCGTTGTCAGGTGTTTGTACTAAAAACACTCAGCGAACAACAATTGATTGGCATGATAGACCACGCTATTCTGCACGATGAAGTATTAAAAAGCAAGAAAATAACCATAAAATCTTATGACGCTATGCTTCGTTTGAGTGGTGGCGACGGACGAAAATTATACAATATTTTAGAGTTAGCGACTGCTGGCGCAAATGAAATAGAATTAGATAATGAGCTGATTATCAGTAAAGTACAACAAAATATTGCCAACTACGATAAAGGTGGCGAACAGCATTATGATATTATTTCGGCATTTATAAAATCCATAAGAGGCAGTAATCCTGATGCTGCTTTGTATTATTTGGCGTGTATGCTCGAAGGCGGCGAAGACCTAAAATTTATCGCACGACGCTTGGTTATTTTGTCTTCGGAGGACATTGGTTTAGCCAATCCAAATGCGCTTTTGATGGCGCAAACTTGTATGCAAGCCGTACATAATGTAGGTATGCCAGAGTCCCGAATTATCCTTTCTCAATGCGTTATTTATTTAGCGACAAGTCCGAAAAGTAACTCGGCTTATGTGGCAATCGAAAAGGCTTTGGCAGAGGTTCGTAAAAATGGTGTTCAATCCGTGCCGCTTCATCTTCGCAATGCTCCGACTTCGCTGATGAAAGACTTGAATTACGGTAAAAATTACCAATATGCACACAATCATGAAGGTAATTTTGTAAATATTCCATTTTTGCCCGAAACGCTCGAAGGTACAAAGTTTTATGAGCCTTCTCAAAATGCCAACGAAGAAAAAATAAAACAATGGTTGGCGGAAAGATGGGGCGAATAGTGTTTTTAATTTATTGCCATTTTGGGAGATACCGGTATAGTTAGGACTAAATGTTAATGCTATCTGGTTTTAATTTTTTCGACGAAAGGTTAAAAAATAAATTAGGAAATTAGAATTTATTGTTATATCTTTGTATTGCCAAAAAAATTTATTAAGTCTTAAAACCACTGCATCATGAAAACCATACCATACCATACCATACCATACCTATCGTCAACCGTCATAGGCTAAAATTCAGTAAAACTAATAGTTTATAAGTAGGCGTTAAAATTTGGTTTATGTTATTTTGTCGTTGTGAAAAAAGTGATAAATAACTGACTATAA
>JANMGN010000177.1:0-9469 GCA_031374645.1 Chitinophagales bacterium
CTTTGCAATGCCTACGGCATTGCAAAGAACAAGCGCACTGCCAAAGCCCTCGGAACACATCTTTCTGAGAACAGGCACTGCAAAGAACTCTGCACTGCCGCAAAGCAGGACTGCCTTCGGCAGTGCGCTTGTTAGGCGAAACAAGAACCAGTCACACGTTCAAACAATTGATAATCAGTAAATTAGAAAAAAAATTAAAGATAAATGGAAAATCTTAAATATAGAACAATGGACGTATTCCGATATGCATACCAGGGATATGGCTTATATTTGTTATCTCACTTGTTATTAGCGAAATAAAATCGCTTAAAGATATTTTTACAATACTCTTTCCTTTAATTGATTTGAAAATTGCTATATTTTTATTATTTGTAGGTTTTTTACTTGGATTTCTAATTGATCCATTGGGAAGAAAAACAAGATATTTACTTGGAGAAAAAATATTTAAATCTCCATCGAGAAATAGCGATAATAGAAATTTGACTGATAATGATAGATATGTAATATTAAAACAATTTAGTGAAGGAAACTACTCGCTGATTGAAACTTGGGATATGCTAAAAGGTATGGCTTGTAATCTTGCAGTTAGTAACATTTTCTTAATATTTATCTCACTTTACAAGGCATTTACTAATCATTCAAATTATTCTGAATGGGTATTTTTTTCTTTTCTTGCAATAATTTTTAGTTTGTCATCATTATACCAAAGCCATACATTTGAAAAATACTCTGTTCTTGATATGAATGCTGCAATTAAAATGCTAAATTTAGAAGAAAAAGCAGAAAAATTGACCGTGCAATAGTTCGTAATATGCATTTATCAAACTAATAATTGCAGAAATAAAGCATTTTTCATATCTTTGCAACAATAAAATCATAAAAAAATGAGGTTTGTAGATGTAAAAAATGATGTCGCTTTTCGTAAAATATTTGGCAATCAAAAAAAGTCAGTCGTTTTAATTTCTTTTCTGAATGCTGTTTTAGAATTAGAAGGAAATAACCGTATTAAGTCGGTTACTTTGCTTAATCCTTACCTAATTCCTCGTGTTGCAGAAGAAAAATCAAGTATAATTGATGTAAGAGCTACTGACCAAAAAGGTCAAAGATTTGTTATTGAAATGCAAGTTGCAGATAAAAAAGGTTTTAATGAAAGAGTACAATATTATACTGCCAGAGATTTTTCTATGCAGATAGATAAAGGCGAAGATTACACAAAACTTCGACCAGTCTATTTTGTTGGTATTTTGAATTTTAGCAATAGTAAAGGTCTAAGTTACGTTTCTAAGCACTTGACTATTGAGGAAGAAACAGGCGACAATGTTTTAGATGGTATCAAATACGCTTTTATTCAATTGACTAAGTTCAAGAAAAAAGAGAGTGAATTGGTCACGCCAACAGATAAATGGACTTATTTTATTAAAAACGCTGAAAGCCTAAAAGTGATACCCAGTTTTGTTGATGAAGAAGGTTTATTGACTGCATTTCAAGAAGCAGACAAACATAATTGGAAAAAAGAAGAATTGATTGCTTATGATAATGCAAGTATAAGAATACAAGACGCACGAGGAGAAAAAGAATTGGCACATGAGCAAGGAATTGAACAAGGAGAAAATAAAAAAGAAATTGAAGCCGTTTTAGGATTTTTAGAAAATGGAGTTTCAATAGAAATTATTGCTAAGGCACTTAAAATTTCGACTGAGCGAGTTATCCAAATCATTGAAAACCATTCAAAATAATAAAAAAAATCGCCTAACATTGCATCTATGCACAGCACTCCTAAACGTCATGCCGTCGTAAGTGCGCTTGTTCTGTGCAACTATAACCAATATGTTGATTATCAGATAATTACGATAGATAAACGAAGTGCAAGAACAGATTATTAAGTTTATCCTCAACAAAATTGTCTTCGACGAATTTTCTACGGACAAACTTAACAATTTGTATTTTTAAGCCAAATTAGACGACCAAACTAATTAACGGACGAACTAATTACTTGTCAATTGCGGAAATGATGGTAAAATAATTGGCTATTTAATAAGTTATTACAAGCCTAAATAAAGAGGAAAAATTTGCGAAATGACAAATGATTAATTAATAAAAATCTCTTTCGATCGACGATGAAAAATGGTATAATTATTTGATTATCAATTTATTATAATTAAAAACTAACGCTTAATATAAAACATTTAAGACAAAAATTAACTTATGAAAAAAATTACACTAATTTTGATTTGCATTATTTCGAGTAAATTCTTAATCGCTCAAAACTCAACAATCAGTTTGGGTCTAGGATATAGTGACCAATCATTTTATCTTCGTTCAAATGGGGTTCCTCTTGGATTAATTTATGATTATGAATTTGGAAAAAGATTAACTTTCTCTATAAATTTGAGCTTAATAAAAGCAGAATGGGAAAGAACAGGAACTACAACTATCGGAACAACTTCAAATTCATATAGTTTCACTGAGAGAGAGCGAATTATACAAGGAGATTTGAGTGTTTTATATTGTTTAATGGATAACTCAAAAAAGATAAATACAAAAATTGGAGGAGGACTTTCACTTGCTCAGAGTAAAGTTACTTATCCAGTAGATATAATTATACAAAATGGTATCATTGTTAAGAATATCGAAGGAACGTACAAGGCGGCATCTCCATTATTAAATATTGTTTTTGATCAATCGTTTCAAGTTGCATCGAAAATAAATATTGGTTTAAGAGGGACATTTAGAACGACAGGAGGTAAAGAGGTAAAGCCATTGACAAGAACAATAAAGTCAGATGCTGGTTTTTCAAGTGGCACACAAACATCAACAACAGGAATAAATTTCGGTTACGATGTTGTACTGAAATTAGGCTACTCTTTTTGATTTGTTCAAATAAAAAAGCCGAGAACAATGCACTCAGGTCCATGCCGCCGAAATCGGACGGCACTTCGTGAGTGCCAACGTTAGCTGCAACTACAAACAAACCGTTCATTATCATAGAATTACAACAGATAAACGAAGCGTAAGAGCAAATTATTGAGTTTATCCTCAACAAAATTGTCTTCGACGAATTTTCTTTTCGGAGAAACTTAACAATTCGTATTTTTAAACTAAATTGGACGGTAAAATAGACAGACTAATGAACAAATTATTTGTAATTTCATTTAGAATAATAGAGATAAAATAAACATAAATACTTAATAAACAATGATTTATAAAATTTTTATTTTTGTCTGCTCTTTTTTATTAACAACACACTTCTCCTTATGGAGAAACTTGTGCGGCTAAATTAGGCCATCTCAATATATTATATTTCATTTTTTGGTATCTGTTTTTTTTACCATAACTCTATACTTTGTTGAAATTGCCTCGAAGTAAAAAAAATAGCGTTTTGAGTTTTGCCTCAAAACGCTATTTTTTACAAACCTTTTCCTTTTGCCAAGCCTTCTTTGTAGGTTGTCAGGCAACGTTCTCTTGCAAATTTATGCTCTACGATAGGTTTTACGTAATTAAAAGTACCAAATTCAGGCACCCATTTTTTGATATATTTGCATTCTTTATCAAATTTTTTCATTTGCTCCTCAGGATTAAAAACACGGAAGTAAGGCGCAGCATCTGTACCACAACCTGCCGCCCATTGCCAGCCACCATTGTTGCTCGCAAGGTCAAAATCCAATAAATTTTTCGCAAAATACGCTTCTCCTAATCGCCAATCTATCAGTAAATGTTTAGTCAAAAAACTTGCGACGACCATACGGACACGGTTGTGCATATGACCTGTTTTATTGAGTTCTCGCATACCTGCATCCACCAACGGATAGCCCGTTTTTCCATCACACCAAGACTGAAAATCTTTTTCGTCATTGCGCCACTCTATCGCCTCATACTCTTTTCTAAAAGCATTTTTTTGTACGTGTGGGAAATGCGCCAAAATCTGTGCATAAAAATCTCTCCAAATCAATTCATTCAAAAATGTTTGATTTAAGTAACTGGCTTTTAATGCTTTATCTCTTATACTAATCGTTCCGAAACGCAAGTGAATACCCAGACGAGATGTACCTTCTATGGCTGGAAAATTGCGATTTTGGTCATAATTTTTTATTAAACTCATACTGACTACCGTTCCAGGAATAGGTGTTTTGCTACGCTCAAAACCCATTTCTTCTAAACTTGGAAAAGCAAAATTATAAGTAGTATTTTGACTAAAATTAGAGAAATATTTTTCGTTCGGATAAGGTTTGAAGTAATAAGAAATCTGTTTTTCTTCTTGGTTTGCATTAGTCCAAATCGACATTTTTTTCTCCAAACGAGCCATCCATTTTCTCGCATAAGGAGAAAAGACAGTATAAGGCTTGCCGTCGTCTTTTAAGACTTCTTGTTTATCAAAAATAAGATGATCTTTGTATGTCTTAAAAGAAATATTTTTAGTTTGTAATATTTTTTCAACATTTTCATCACGCTCCATGGCGTAAGTTTCCCAATCTTTGTTGGTAAAAACAGCCTCAATGTCAAACTCTGAAATCAATTCTTCCCAGATTTTCAAAGGTTCGCCATAACGTACAATTATATCCGTTCCCAATGCTTTCAATTCATTTTTCAAACGGAGAATTTGGTCGTGAATAAACGTCACACGAGCATCTTGTTTGTTTTCAAGATGATCTAAAATATTTTTATCAAAAATAAATAACGAAACGACATTGTTATGTACTTTTAACGCACGATAAAGTCCAGCATTATCTTCTAAACGAAGATCACGGCGATGCCAAAAAAGTGTAATTTTTCCCATTTGCATAAAACAAAATTAGCGTAAAAAAGTTTTAAAAAATCTGAAAGGAATAAAACGCCTGTCTATTTTATTTATAGCTTTTTTTGTGTATTTTTGCAAAAAATTAAAATTATACTTTTATTTTTAACGACTTGATGCTAAATTTTCATAAATATACTTTAAAGAATGGTCTTCGTATTATCGTACACGAAGATGCAAGTACGCCGATGGCAGCCTTAAATGTGCTTTATAACGTAGGTTCTCGCAACGAATCGCCCGAACAAACAGGCATGGCGCACCTTTTTGAGCATCTGATGTTTAGCGGCTCAAAGCATATCAAAGATTTTGATACGCCTGTACAAAATGCTGGCGGAGAAAATAATGCTTTCACAAACGCAGACCAAACTAACTTTCATGAGGTTTTTCCTGCTCAAAATATCGAAAGTGCTTTTTGGCTCGAAAGCGACCGAATGGCAAACCTAAATATTAGTAAAAAAGACCTAAATACACAAAAAAAAGTAGTTATCGAAGAGTTCAAAGAAACCACTTTGAATGAGCCTTATGGCGACGCTTTTCATCATCTGTCAGCGATGGCGTACAAGGAACATCCGTATCGTTGGCCCGTGATTGGGCTCGTGCCTGAGCATATTGAGCAGGTTACACTCGAGCAAGCGACCGATTTTTATAAAAAACATTATCACCCGAGCAACGCCATTTTGACCGTTTGCGGCAACGTAAAAGCTGAAGAAATACACACAATGGCTGAAAAATGGTTTGGAGATTTTCCTGCGGGCGAAGTCGTCGAAACCAATTTTGTAAAAGAAAAACCGCTTACTGGTTTGCAAATAAAAGAGGTAGAAAGCAATGTGCCTGTCAATGCAATTTTTATGGTGTTCAGAACTTGCAACCGTTTTCACGAAGATTTTTATGCTACCGATTTTCTTTCTGATATTTTGGCAAGCGGACGTTCTTCTCGTTTTTATGCTAACTTGCTGAAAGAGAGGCGTTTAGTAAGTAGTATTGATGCAAGTATTAGTGGCTCAATGGACGAAGGCTTGTTTATTATAGAAGCAAAAATTCAAGATAATAGTACGTTTGAAATCGTTGAAAATGCTATTTTTGAAGAATTAAACCGTTTGCAAACGGAGCTTGTGAGTGCTTATGAGTTAGAAAAAATCAAAAATAAAATGGAAAGTTCGATGCTTTTTTCAGAAAGCAGTACACTTGATAAGGCATTGAGTTTTGCTTACTACGAGTCGCTCGGTGATGCCAATTTATTCAATACAGAAATCGAACATCTGCAAAATATCAGTTCCGAAGAGTTGCAAAGGGTCGCTAAAAACCTTTTTGACAAAAATAATTGTATTATTTTAAGGTATAAAAAAGCAGTTTAGAGATGATTAAGTAGTTGGGACAAAACAAGCGACGATTTTCTATACGCTTGCTTATTTCACAGCTACTTTGTGAAAATTAGAAAAACAACTTCTATGAAAATAAAAGTATGCGGCATGAGAGATGCCAAAAATATAGCTGAAGTCGCAGCGTTGCCCATAGATTATATGGGCTTTATTTTTTATAAAAAATCAGCACGTTGTGTAACGGATATTATTTACCCTGACAGCGTTTTGAACCTTGTCAAGGTAGATAATATCAAAAAAGTAGGCGTTTTTGTAAATGAAAATATAGAAAATATAATTTCAAAAGTCGTTGATTATCAATTAGATGTGGTACAATTACATGGAAATGAAACCAATGATTTTATACAATCAATACGTATATTGGATAACCGCAAGGGATTGCCCCTAAGAGTCATAAAATCCGTTCCGATTTTCGAAAAAAACGATTTTGAAAAAATATATGATTATCCCGATGCAGATTTTTTGTTATTAGATACCAAAACGCCTTTACATGGCGGAAGTGGTCAAAAGTTTGATTGGAATTTATTAAATGGTGTTGCTTTTCCGAAACCTTTTTTTCTAAGCGGCGGCATTGACTTGGACGATGCTGAAACAATTAACAATTTGAATATCAACAATTTGTACGGTATCGACGTTAATAGTAAGTTCGAGATTGAAGCAGCATTGAAAGATGTGGAAATGGTTGAGCGGTTTGTACGTGCGATACGTTAATTTTTTTTATTTCATCAAAAAAACGTATTTTTGTTAAAAAATTATAATTATGGCGAAGAAAAAAGAATGGCGAGAAGGCGAAATGCTTGTTGCTTTCCGACTCAAAAAAATAACGGAAGAACAAACACCTGTTCTTAAAGAATGGCTAACTGTCGAAACACCACAATTTTCTCTTGGAGAGCAGTACATCTTTGACGGTATTTTCGCAAGAGGAGTTCGTCTAATAACTACTTGGAGCGAAGAAGATTTAAAAATGAAGTTTATTAGTCCTGTTTTAGAGTTAGGAGGAGTGATGGAAGGGCAGAATTTTACATCTTTTTTTGATAAAAAACTGACAGGAAAAGTAGGAGAGTATTCACTTTCTGTAAAAGCTGATTTTGTAGTGGCAAAAGGTCAGTTGGATTATATGGAACGCCCTTATTTTCATTTTCAAGAATACAAACCAGAAAAAAATCCTACTGGCGACTCTATGGCGCAACTGTTAGAAGCATTTTTGATTGCGCAAAGTCAAAATAACGATGAAAATCCATTGTATGGCTGCGAAGTAAATGGTTCAACTTGGCGTTTTATCACGATGGAAGCCAATACGTATTGTGTTTCAAAGGCATTTAACAGTACAGATAAAGATGATTTAATGAAAATTATTGCTGTTTTGAGAAAATTTCGTATGATTTTAGAAACGAGATTATTGATTTAGAATTTGATTTGCACGAAAATTAAATAAATAATAATAACAATAATAACAATAATAACATAAAAAAAGCAGCCAATTCGACCCGTTTTCAGTGCTTTTTCTTTATCCTTTTTATGTAAGAAATAAGAAAAACTTAATGTTCTTTTATAATATAACCAAAGCAAAAATGCACCTGTATATTGGAGCAATAATTCAATACCAATCCATATCATAAATTCAGTCAAGACGCCAAGAATAAACTCCATGTAGAAAGTTAGTTTTTAATAAAATTACACAAACCTACGGTTCTTATTCTATTTTTAAATTAAAACCATGCAAAAATCATTATATAATAAATGAGTTCCATATCAAAAAATCCAAACCAAGAAGGTTTTTACGGTAATTTCGGAGGTGCATTTATTCCCGAATTACTCCAACATAATGTAACACAATTGAGAGAAAGCTACTTAGAGATTTCACAATCCAAAGAATTTCAAGAAGAATTTCAAAATTTGTTGCGTGATTTTGTAGGTCGCCCAACTCCTTTGTATTTTGCAAAACGACTTTCTGAAAAATACAAAGCTACCATTTTACTCAAACGAGAAGACCTTTGTCACACAGGCGCACACAAAGTGAACAATACAGTCGGGCAGATTTTGATGGCGCAACGTTTGGGCAAAACACGCATCATTGCAGAAACTGGAGCAGGGCAGCACGGCGTTGCTACGGCTACTGTTTGTGCGCTCAAAGGCTTGGAATGTATTGTGTATATGGGTGCAAAAGATACCGTCCGACAAGCTCCAAATGTGGCTCGTATGCGGATGTTAGGCGCAACCGTTGTACCCGTAGAAAGCGGTAGTAAAACACTCAAAGATGCTACAAACGAAGCTATAAGAGATTGGATAAATAATCCTGACGACACGCATTATATCATAGGAAGCGTCGTCGGTCCGCATCCTTATCCCGATATGGTCGCTCGTTTCCAATCGGTTATTAGCGAAGAAATTATTACACAATTACAAGCACAATATGCTGTAAATCAACCAGATATAGTAGTGGCTTGTGTCGGAGGTGGTAGCAATGCAGCAGGTGCATTTTATCATTTTATAGACCAAAAAGAGGTGCGTTTGGTAGCAGTAGAAGCAGCAGGTCACGGTATAGATTCTGGAATGTCGGCAGCGACAAGCGTCCTCGGAACAGAAGGAATTATTCACGGTAGCCGTACGCTTTTGATGCAAACTTCTGATGGTCAAATTGTAGAGCCGCACTCAATTTCGGCTGGTTTGGATTATCCAGGAATAGGACCAATGCATGCCAATTTGATACAGTCGGGTAGGGTAGAAACGATTGCGATTACAGATGAAGAATCGCTTGTTTCGGCAATAGAACTTTCTCGTACGGAAGGCATAATTCCTGCACTCGAAACCGCACACGCCTTTTCAGCACTGAATTACATCAAAGATTTAGAAGGGAAAATTGTTGTGATAAATCTTTCGGGACGTGGCGATAAAGACTTGGGAACGTATATGGAAAGATTGGATTTGTAAGAGTAATTAAAAATTAAAAATTCATATTATAAGTACCTTGTAATCAAATGTTTATAAAAACCGCCAAATTATCTTTTTAGATAATTTGGCGGTTTTTTATTTTTAAAGTCCTTATTTCTTAAAAAATTTCTTTACAAAAAGTTCTCCTTCGGAAATTACTTTTATAGCATAAATTCCTTGCTCGAGTGATTGTACTTCTACATTCATTTCATTTTCGTTTGTTTCAAAACGTTTGATAAGTTTGCCGTCTATACTCAAAATTTCGATTTGCTTTTCGGCTTTATTATTTGAAAAAATACTCAAACGAAAAAAATCTGTAACAGGATTTGGACTTATAGAAATATCCCAAATACCATCTTTTTTCAAG
>JANMGN010000164.1:0-3221 GCA_031374645.1 Chitinophagales bacterium
AGATATTGTAGCGCAATGTCATCAATGCGGAGAACCTTGCGATACGCACAACAATTGCGCAAACGACGCTTGTCATTTGTTGTTTATTCAGTGTGAAAAATGCGCAGAAAAATTTAGAAAATGCTGCTCCAAGCAGTGCAATGATTTTATGGAATTGCCTGAAAACGAACAACTTATAAAAAGAAAAATAGAACAATTCAATGGTTCTAAATTTGGTAAAGGACGTTATGCGCTGACCAAAGAAAAAGTGCTTTTAAAATAATTTGACACATAGAAATATAAAACGCTGGTAGGGTTTCAGTAAAAAAGCTCGAATAATACCAGCGTTAATCATACGGTTTTACATCGATAATTCAATAACAATAATGCGAGAAACCAGATTTATAGAGCAAAATAAGAAAAAATGGGCAGAATTTGAACAATTGCTCAATCAAGGCGACAATATACATCCCGATGATTTGCAACGTATGTATGTCCAAATTACGGACGACCTTTCGTTTGCTCGTACGTTTTATCCGAACCGTTCCGTGCGTGTTTATCTAAATTTTTTGGCGCAAAAAATCTTCTCCAAACTGTATAAAATTAAAAAATCGCCTTTCCAAAAATTTGTGGATTACTGGAAAACAGATCTTCCGCAACTCGTTTGGGAAGCTCGCTGGGAATTTCTTTTGGCGTTTGGTGTGTTCATGTTAGCGGTGGCGATTGGTGTACTTTCTACTATGATAGATGCTGATTTTCCACGCATGATTTTAGGCGATGCTTATGTGGAGCAAACGCTCGAAAACATCAAAAAAGGCGACCCTATGGCAATTTACAAACAAGGAAGTGGCGTGAGCAATACACTTGGTATTACCTCCAATAATATTTTTGTAGCATTGCGTACCTTTGTTATGGGTATTTTTGCAGGCATCGGGACAATAGTTATTTTACTGCAAAATGGCATTATGTTGGGTTCTTTTCAATACTTTTTTGTGAGCCGAGGCATAGGTGTAGAAGCAACTTTGGCAATTTGGCTACACGGAACTTTTGAGATTTCCGCCATTATTATTGCAGGTGCAGCAGGTTTGACTTTGGGAAAAGGTATTCTTTTCCCTGCTACTTATACCCGAATACAATCTTTTCAACGAGCTTTGCGACGTGGCTTTGAGATTATGACAGGTATTATTCCTTTATTTTTGGTGGCTGGCTTGGTCGAAGGGCTTTTTACACGATACACAGGTGCGCCGACAATTGTACGAGGTGGATTTATTTTTTCTTGTGGAGCTTTTGTCGTTTTTTATTTTATTTATTATCCTTACAAACTTTCCAAAAAAGGTTTTGTATCGCCTTTGGAAGACATTGCGATGTTACCCGATGATACCGCACCTATTCAGATGCTTCGTATTCGCTCAAATAAAGAAGTTTTTGAAGATACTTTTGCTATTTTTAGAAAAATATTTGGAACAGTTTTGTCATTTAGTAGCATTTTTGCTGTCGTTTATGTCTTTTTATTTTTCTTTTTATCAAAAACCAAACCGAGTGAAACCGTTTTTTTACCAGAAGATTACTCCTTAGGTTTTTGGCAGATTATATTTTCTTATTTGTTTGGTAAATACGGCTATTTTCTTACATTTTTCAACAATGAAAAAGTTCCTTTTTTATGGATTCTCAATGCAATGACATTTAGTCTTTTTGCCAATATTATTATAATTAAAATAAAAAAAATAGAAAACCCCGAATTTGGCGTGGAATTCAAAAGTTTTATTACTCAAATTTTTGTTTTGCTACCAGCAAATATGGCGTTTTGCTTTTTATTGAGCATAAGCAGCGGAATGAGTGTATTTTTCATTCTACTTGCTATTTTGAGTATTATTTTATTTTGGATTTGGAATAGTTTTGAGCAAAAAAATCCACTTTCGGCAATTTCTAACGCATTTTCAAGCACTTTTGGGCAGTTTTTTTATTGTGGCAGCGTTACTTTGCTAATGCTTCTGGTAGGTATGTTATTTTATTCTATAAGTATTTCTTTTTTCCTAACGATACTTACAGATTTTTTCTCTATGCAAATATACACAGATACAGGTTTTTACAGCGATTTTTTAGTCGGGATAAAATCTTTTACTGTGATATTCACTACTTTTGTCGTATATACTTTCTTTTTGATATGTGGTGGTCTTTTGCATCACTCGACGCTTGAAATAGAAAATGCAGAAAGCCTTTTAGACCGTGTTCAAGAAATTTCGCTAAAGAGAAATGTAAAAGGACTGGAAATGGAGTAGAATAGGCGTATAGAAATAATCGGTAATTTTTTTGGCGTTGTAAAATAGCACAAGTAACTTCCTTGCAGTCAGTTACTTGTGCTATTTTACAACGACTTCCCTTAAAAAAAATTATGATTATTTTAGCCCAACTACTTAGGCAGATTATTCTGAAAGAATATTCTTTTTCTGCTGAATGTATTTTTTGATATTTAGCCAAAATGCTACAATCAGATAAATCAGCGCAGGAGAACCAAATGTAAGAAAACTAACATAAATAAAGTACATACGAACCCGTGACGCAGCAATGCCCATTTTTTTTCCTAAGTAATTACAAACGCCGAAGGCATTTCGTTCGACTGTATTTCTAAACAAATTTATCATGCATGAAGTATTTAATGCAAAAATAAATTTGTTATTCCGAACTTCCAAAGAATTTGTGTCATAAAAAAAAATTATCAAATAAATTAGACGAATTTTAATTTAGCCCAGTTACTTAACACATATTAAAAGCACCTATGGAAATCAGTATTCAAAACACTTCTGAGTTAGCAAAAGTAGCCGTTGCGCTCTTAGATTTTGCAAAAAGTAGAAAAAAATTTATACTAAATGCGCCGATGGGCGCAGGAAAAACAACCTTTGTAAAGGCTTTTTGCGAAATGATGGGTGTCAAAGAAAATACGTCAAGCCCTACTTTTTCGCTTGTAAATGAATATTTTTATGAAAAAAAAGAAGAAAATGGCTTGATTCGACATTTGGATTTATACCGTCTGAAAAATACCGAAGAAGCCTTAGATATTGGTATAGAAGATTTTTTGTACGATAAAAACTACTTTTTTGTGGAGTGGCCCGATGTTATTTTAGAACTTTTACCAGAAGATATTGTTGAGATAAACATAGAAGTGTTGTCGGAAACAGAACGAAAATTTGTCTTTATTTGATTGTAAAAATAAAATAAACGCTAATCCGTCAATATAAAACCTG
>JANMGN010000171.1:0-4171 GCA_031374645.1 Chitinophagales bacterium
CAGAAATGCTGCGCTCCTTTTGATGAAATCTATTGTCAAAAGACCCTTAGCGCAGTATGGGAGGCGGATTAAAGGCGAGAAGTAGAATAAAACATTTTTTTAGAACGCATCGGATAGATTATTAATACAGATTTTTCTTGAAAACTTAGCCCCTGTACGTCGGGAACTCTATTCACGACAAAACTATTGCAAAACTTGGCTGATTTAGATAAAATACTTAAGTTTTGCAAAACAAAAAACTATCGGCTAAGTTTTTACGATTTTTCTTAAAAAACGCACTGTTTTTATAAAAATAAGTAGTTGTGAAACGAAAAAAATAAATAGCACAGTTTATCCGTATAAAGTGCTGATTAACAGGATTTTAAAATTTTTAATTATTCATTTTTAATTATTCATTTCACTAAGCCTTTTGCCAAACGCTATTTTTAATCACTTCTTCATAATAATTTTCGTATTGTTCTATAATATTATGAATATCAAACTCTTGCGCACGTGCTAAGGCATTTGCTTTGAATTGTTGTAATTGCTCGTTATTTGTCAGCAAACGAATTGCATTATTTGACATTGCTTCTACATCTCCTACGGGACTTGTAAAACCCGTTATTCCATTCAAATTTAGCTCTGGCAAACCACCAGAATCCGAAGAAATCACAGGCAACTGACAAGCCATCGCTTCCAAAGCTGCCAAACCAAAACTCTCTTGTTCAGAAGGTATAATAAATAAATCAGCTACTGCCAAAAGCTCTTCTATTGCATCTTGTTTGCCTAAAAAACGCACATCAGAATCGAGCGAAAGTTGTCTGCAAAGCTCCTCCATGCGGTGTCTTTCTGGACCATCGCCAATGAGCAATAATTTTGCTGGTAAGGCTTTACTTACTTTTTCAAAAATATAAATAACGTCTTCTACTCGTTTTACTTTTCTAAAATTGGACGTATGTACCAATATCTTTTCGCCATTAGGAGCAATTGCTTTTTTAAAATGGTCTTTATTTAATTTTTTGAAACGCTCAAAATCTATAAAGTTATAAATGACACGTATATCGCTTTCTACCTCAAACGCCTCCAAAGTTTGCTGTTTTAAGCTTTGAGAAACTGCCGTTACACCGTCTGATTTATTGATAGAAAACGAAATCACGGGCGCAAAAGCACTATTTGTACCTACGAGTGTAATATCTGTACCATGCAATGTCGTAATTACAGGCAAATAACGTCCTTCTTGAAGCAATATTTTTTTAGCAATATAACCTACCGTGGCGTGTGGAATGGCGTAATGCACATGTAAAATATCTATATTTTCGTACTTCACAACATCTACAATTTTACTCGCTAAAGCTGTATCGTAAGGTGGATATTCAAAAAGTGGATAATCTTCGCCCGATACTTCGTGGTAGTAAATATTTTCGTGAAAGGTCGTCAAGCGGACAGGACGACGATATGTAATAAAGTGTATCTGATGACCTCTTTTCGCCAAACCTAAACCCAATTCCGTAGCGACCACGCCGCTACCGCCATACGTTGGGTAACAAACTATACCTATTTTCATTTTTTGTATTGTTTTAATCAATATTAAAGTCGCTACTTTGCTTGAAATATTGTTTTTGGCATTTTAAAAAACAAAAAATAAAGCCACAAAATCTTATTTTATAAAATTTTGTGGCTTTCATTCAAGTAATTTTTATCTCAACTTCTCAGAATTATCAGTTTGAGTACCTAAAGCTAAAGTGATAGCCTTTTTTAGTATGAAATACCCTATACGACAGTTATACTTAATACTCAGATACTTAATACGAACCTTAGATTGTATAGGGCTACCAATACTTTGAATAGTATCAAATAAACGACAATTGCCATTATTCTAATTCGCCATTTCAGACAAAAACTTCAAACGAATCAAAATAATTTCTTCTATACGAATATCATCATCTTTGAGTTCTCTGAAAGCTGCATCTGCCGAATCCGTTTCTGTTTCCATAAAATAATTATAAATATCTTCACGGACGTACTCATCAATATTTTCATCAAGATAATAATCAAGATTTACTCTTGTCCCAGAAGTTACAATAACATCTAACTCGTCCATCAGCTCGTCCCAACTCAAATCATTTTGTTCTGCGATGTCTTCCAAAGGTAATTTTTTATCAATACCCGTAATAATCGCAATTTTAACTTTTGATTTGTTGGCTACTTGCTTAACTACAAAATCTTGCGGGCGTAAAATATCATGCTCTTCTACGTACTTTGCTATCATTTCGATAAAAGGCTTTGCGTAACGCTCTGCTTTCCCCTTACTAACACCTGCAATTTGTGACATATCGTCCATCGAGATAGGATACTGCGTAGCCATATCTTCGAGTGAGTTGTCTTGGAAAATAACATACGGAGGTACGCCCATTTTCTTCGCCACCACTTTACGCAAATCTTGGAGCATATTCATCAAAAGCTCGTCAAGAACTGCCGTTTTGCCTTGAGTTTCATCTAAATCATCAAATTCATCAGAGCCACCGCTATAATCTCTATTGATTGCGATTTTGAAAGATTTTGGCGATTTTACAAATGCCCGACCAGCATCAGTCAATTTCAAGACACCATATTGCTCAATATCCTTAATTATAAGGTTATCCAAAAGTGCTTGTTGGAAAATAGATTGCCAGAATACCTCACTTTTTTCTTTTCCTTCTCCAAAAAGTTCTGACTTATTATAGCCGTAATCTTTTAAGTCTTTGGTCGTTTGTCCCATCAAGAAACCAACCAATGTTTTGGTCACGAAGTTTTCTTTTAATTCCTCAACCGATTCGAGTGCTATCGCCACTTCTTCTTTTACCTCTATTTTCTCTTTCGGATTTTTACAATTATCGCACATTTTTTTGCACTTGCTATCCTCGTATCCTTCTCCAAAATAATGGAGTAAAAAACGACGACGACAAGTCGTCGTTTCTGAATAAGCGGTCATTTCCTGCATCAGAAGTGCGCCCATTTCTCTTTCGGCAACGGGTTTGTCACGCAAGAATTTTTCCAAACGAGAAATATCTTGATACGAATAAAACGCTACGCAATCACCCGTGAGTCCGTCACGACCTGCACGACCTGTTTCTTGGTAATAATTTTCGATACTTTTCGGAATATCGTAGTGAATTACAAAACGAACATCTGGTTTATCAATTCCCATACCGAAGGCAATCGTTGCTACAATTACCTCAATGTCTTCCATCAAAAACTCGTCTTGCGTTTTTGCACGCAATTTTGCATCAAGTCCAGCATGATACGGCGCAGCTTTTATGTCATTTACATTCAGCACTTGCGCAATATCTTCGGCAGCTTTTCTGCTCTGTACATATATAATACCAGAACGGCTTTTTTTACGTGCCTTGATAAACTGAATAATCTCTTTTACGGTTTGGTCTTTTTTTATTTTCGGACGAACTTCGTAAAATAAATTAGTACGATTAAAAGAAGACAAGAAAATATCTTCACTTTTTATCTCTAATATTTTGATAATATCTTGTTGTACTTTTGGCGTAGCCGTAGCCGTCAAAGCCATAATTGGCATTTCGGTATCTATCGCATCTATCATGGTACGAATACGGCGGTATTCTGGGCGAAAATCATGTCCCCATTCTGAAATACAGTGCGCTTCATCTACCGCTACAAAAGAAATATTTACCGAGTTTAAAAAATCAATATTCTCTTCTTTTGTAAGCGTTTCGGGAGCGATATATAAAAGTTTAGTCTTTCCTGCGGTAATATCTTCTTTAACCTGCTTGATTTGTATTTTGCTCAAAGAAGAATTTAAAAAGTGCGCTACCTCATCTTCTTGACCGTAGCCACGAATAGAGTCCACCTGATTTTTCATCAAAGCAATCAGTGGAGAAATAACAATGGCAGTACCAGGCAACATTAAAGCTGGCAACTGATAACAAAGCGATTTTCCTCCACCTGTTGGCATAATTACAAAAGTATCTTTCTTTTTTAAGATACTCATAATAATTTGCTCTTGTGTTCCTTTAAATTTATCGAAACCAAAATACTTTTGTAAGGCTTCGTAAACGTGTTCTTTCGTAAAGTTCATAACAATTAAGACTATATTTTATGGAATAAATCCATTGTATATGTTAATTTTTTTGGTCTTCCAGCAACTTAATCTGAATAGAATGTGAAAATACTACTTTTGTCC
>JANMGN010000229.1:0-3605 GCA_031374645.1 Chitinophagales bacterium
TTCATGTTAAAATTACTTTTTGATTTAAAATTTGAAATTGTAACTTACCGAAGGAACAAACGTGAACAAAGAGGTTTTTTCCAAGACAAATTTACTACCTCCGCCAGTCGTTTCACGATTGCCGATGCTGTAAGAAAGTGGATTAAGACGATTATAAACGTTAAAAATCCCAAATTCCCAGTAACGTGCGTAACGTCGTTTTTGCTTGTGCAACTGTATTGCCAAATCTAAACGATGATACGCTGGATTACGATAACTATCTCTTGCTCCATATTCTATAACTTGTTGATTTACAGTACCTAAGTGAGGTTTTACGTTTGTGATTGCCAATGGAATTTGTACTGGATTTCCTGTGCTAAAAGTCCAAGTTCCTGAGAGTTTTACTTTTTTGTTCCATTGATAAATGCCTACGAGATTGAGCGTATGACGACGGTCTTGGCGTGGCGCAAAGGCTCGACCAAAATTTAATTCGGCAAATTGGTTGCTTACTTTTCCATAAGTATAAGCCGCCCAACCTGTCAATTTTCCTTGATTTTTTTGTAAAAAAAACTCCACTCCATAAGCTGTTCCTTTGCCTTGTGTGATGAGATTTTCCCAATCTACCACTTGCGGATTGGTAGAGGTAATGTCTATTTGTAAAAAATTTGCGCCTTCTCGATAGCCAACGATGTTGTCCATTTTTTTATAAAAACCTTCTACTGAAAGTATAAGTCCCTGTTTATCAAGTACATAAGAAGCGCCGAGAGAAAGTTGTTTGCCCGTTTGAGGTTTGATTTTGTCTGTGGAAGGAATCCACAAATCGGTAGGAAGCGCAATGCCCGAATTAGAAACCAAATGAACATATTGGTTCATTTGTGTCGCTGATGCGCTGATGCTTAATTTTTTTGAAAGGGCAAAACCCAAATTGATGCGTGGCTCTAAGGCTGCATAATTTTTAGTTTTGGCAGCATACATTGAGTAGCGTGCGCCAAGGCTCAAAGCGATTTTTTCGTTTGGTTTGAAAGTATTTTCTGCATAAAAAGCACTTTCTGTACCAAGATATTTTTTTTGTTCAGCGATTTTTCCAGAAAAGCCGTTGATAGAAAAGCTACTATCTGTACTATAAGTGATGTCAGTTGGTCTGAAAAAATGTTGTTGTGCAATAAAACCTGTTTTAAAATTGTTTTTTTCGTTGATAAGATAGGTAAAATCAGCTTTTACGACTGCGTCAGTAATGCTCGAACCTGAACTAAGGTCATATTGCGTAGCACCGTTTTCTTTTGAATTTTTTTGGCTTTCAAAACGATAATTGGTTGTTCCAACGACAAAATTAGAGAACAATCGTGGTGAAAAAAGGTGATTCCAACGCATCGAAGCCGTACGATTTGCCCAATTGATGGTTTCTCTGCCTTTGGCTTCTTGACCTTCGTTGATGACACCTGCCGTTCCGTAAGCATCACGCCCAAAATAAGAACTGATATAAAGATTATCTTTTTCGCTCAACTGAAAATTGGCTTTGGCGTTGAAATCATAAAAGTTGAAAACAGGATTTCGATAGCCCGAAAGTTTGAAAAACGGTGTTGCCAACAATTGTTGATACATACTACGACCTGAAACGAGAAAAGACGATTTTCCTTTGCGAATTGGTCCTTCCAAGGTCATGCGGCTTGAAATAATGCCAATACCACCTTCGCCATGTAGTTTTTCTTTGTTGCCTTCTTTCATCGTCACTTCAATGACGGACGACAAACGACCACCGTATTTGGCAGGAAAATTTCCTTTCAAAAAGTTGATGTCTTTGACTGCATCACCGTTAAAAATAGAGAAAAAACCAAACAAATGGCTCACATTGTAAATCGGCATATCGTCCAAAATGATGAGATTTTGGTCAGCACCGCCGCCACGAACAGAAATACCACTGCCACCTTCGTTGCTACTCTGCACACCTGGCAAAAGCTGTATGACTTTTAGTACATCTTTTTCGCCTAAAAGCGCAGGGATTTCTTTGACTTTTTTGACATCGAGTTTCATTATGCTCAAAGGAGAATTTTCCAATCGACGTTCCGCTTTTACAACAACTTCTTGAATTTCAGCATTTTGTGTTTCTAAATCTATATCAAGCGGTGTATTTTTATTGACTAAAATACGTATTGTCCTTATTTTAAAACCAACACAACTTATAGAAATACTCACAGTATCCGCTAAAGGTACTGATAACTGAAAATAGCCATAATTGTTTGTTACAGCTATTTTTTGGTTTTCTTTACAAAAAACACTTGCTCCAATAAGTGCCTCTCGACTACCCGATTCTCGAAGATAACCACTAATTGTGGTGCTTTGTGCGTTACAAGATGCCGCAAAAAAGAGAAAAAAGAAAAAAATGTATAGGGCTTTCATAGGCAGTGTTTTTTGATAGATACAATAAATGAAATAAATGCTACTTAAAAAAGCCTACATCATACAACTTAATATATGATGTAGGCGTATTTCTATTTATGCACAATTCCAGAAAGTAAAGCTGTAATTGTAAGATGTTTGAGGTAATGTACCACTCAATTTTGCTTTTGTACGACGTGCATCGTTACAACTAGACCATGTTTGACCCGCACTCAATGATTTTTTTGCATACAGTTTGTAACTACAAAGCGCACAGGCTCTTGACCAATGCTCTACATCTAAATTACTATAACAACCAGGGTTTCCACAATTTAACCCATTGTAAGTGATGATGAAACCTTCGATAAATAACTGCGATTCAAATTCCCAAGAAGACCGAGTAACTGCTGCTAAATTATTAGGAGCAACAGTTTTGCCTTTAAAATCAAGTGTAAATGCTTTTGTCCCTTCTCCAAAAGACTTTGATACGACCTCAAGGATTACTCCCTCTGTTGTATTAGAAAAGTCTTCTTCCTTGTTATTACTAACTTGTTCGTTTTTAACAGAAGGAGCAACGAAATTATCAATCATAAGCAACTTAATATCCATATTAGCAAGGTAGTTTTCGACCGCTTCTTTATTCTTCGATGCAACCATAAGTGTAACAGAGTTTCCTTTTTCGTCAGAAATTGTTTTTGTTTGTTTTGTAAGTGTGTAACCCAATGCCTTTTCAGTTTGAGCAATTTGTGATTTCGCCTCTACTTCTGAGGTAGTAGCATTATTATTAGTATCTTCTTCTTTTTGGCAAGCTACCATAACGATACTTAATGCTGCAATAAAAAGTGCAGCAAACGAGAAAATTTGTAATTTTTTCATTTTTTTAATTAATTTTGTGTTTTAAAAATTTTTGTTAATTTTCGGCTGCTTCCATGCTCCGCAAAAAGTTGGAAGTAGCCTTTTTGAAATAGTTATTTTAGGTTAAAATAGTCTCGAAACAAAATAATCGCCTTTACTCGAGTTAGTTGATTTTTTTCGTTTCTAAATAGTATTACAAAGATAAAAATACTTTGTTGGTTTTGCAAGGACAGTTTACCTGTTTTCACTAACGTCAAATTTTAAGAAAATAAATTTGCTTCTAAGTAGTTGGACTAAAATAATCACAATTTTTTTAAAGGGAAGTCGTTGTAAAATAATAACATAACTTCATTTTATTCAGCTACTTATGTTATTTTACAACAACAAAAAATTCC
>JANMGN010000233.1:0-4294 GCA_031374645.1 Chitinophagales bacterium
TTTTAAAGGTTAAATAATTTGTCAAAATCGCCTAAATATGGAATTGCACCATAACGCCCTGCGATGTAGTTTTTTTCAAAATTATCTTCTTTTCTTACAATATCTGTTTTAAAACTTGCCAAAGAGTAAAGTTGCGCTGAACCATAACGGTTTTTTTCTACAAACCAAATTTGGTCACGACGGAAAAGACCACAACTCAATAAGTTAGTATCATGTGTGTTAAAAATCAATTGCGCATTGTTAGGATTACTCGTTTTTGAATTGAAAATCTCTACAATTTTATGTACTAAATTTGGGTGCAATTTAGCATCAAGTTCGTCAATGACTAGAACATCGCCATCATTCAACGCATCTAAAATCGGGCCTGCTAAAGCAAAATATTTTTGCGTTCCAATTGATTCATCTTCTTGTAATGAAAAAGATACTACTCCAATTTGTTCTTGATTTTCATCGTATTTTTTGTGAATAGCATTTACATTAGGGATATTAATATCTTCACTTTGTAAAAAATTTTCAAAATTCTGAATAATATTACCCTGAGGAGTCATAAGTTCTTTAATAAATTGAGGAGCTTTAATGTCATTAGATAGTTGTTCGATAGCACCTTCAATGTTGATATTTGTAAGACCTTTAAAAAAATGATTAAAAGTACTTTCTGTATGAGAGAAAGTAAATCCTTCAATACCTATATCTGCATTTTTAATAAAATTTCCAACTTTTATTTTAAAATTTTCATCATTTTTCATTTTTAATGCAGTTTCAATTTGATATTCTACTTCGGTACGAGATAAAACTAACAAATGATGAGTAAGATAACGAATAATCTTCTTTGCCAGTTCATCATTTTCTGCATCGGCTTTTGAAAGTAATAATGTATTAGGTTTAATTCTGTTTTTATCAATTAAGTCTTTGATTTTGAATGACTTATGAATATCAAAATCTTGTTCTTGTCTGAAAAAAATGGCTACTTCTTTGGTTTTAGGGCGATGAAAAAGCCATTCTGAAATGACTTTTTCCGTAGTCACTTCAAAGCCATAACGGTAAATTTCATCTTCTAAAATAAAAACAATTTCAAAAAAAGAAGGTGCTTTCTCAGTTGCAGTATTTAAGCGGAAAGGTACAGTATTAATTTTTCTACTACTTTGTGTTTCTGCTGATGTCAAAATAAATTGCCTCATAAATTGCATCGCTTCCACCAATTTACTTTTTCCACTTGCATTTGCGCCATACATCACAGCACTTTTTAATACTCGTAACCCAAACTTAGGAAGTGTAATAATATTATCATCTTCTCGGGTATCATCGGCAGATGCAATCATATTTAGCTTGACTTCATCACCAAATACTTTGTAGTTTTTGACTGTAAATTGTAGTAACATTTGCTTAGTGTGTTTAAATTCTATGTGTAATATAACGCAAAGCTATACATAATATTTTAATTTATTAATAAAATAAAGCCATTATTTGAAAAATATCTTCAAATAATGGCTTTATTTTATTAAAAATAATTGTTTTTTAAAATTACATTCCAAAATCTTTCAAAATCCCAACCTCTGTTTCAGGAATATGAATCGTGCGCATTTGTGTAGTGCGCTCTTTCAAATCTACACTTCCATTTTCCAAACGTAAAACACCACGAGGACAAACCGCCGAACAAATACCACAACCTACACAACTCGCACGTACAATATCTTGCCCTTTTTGAGCATAAGATTTCACATCAATTCCCATCTCGCAAGCAGATGAACAATTGCCGCAACTGATACATTGTCCACCATTTGTGGTAATGCGAAAACGAGAAAAATACTTTTGTAAAATGCCTAAATATCCAGCCATCGGACAGCCAAAACGACACCAAACTCGGCTTCCCATGATAGGATAAAATCCTACACCGACCACACCAGAAAATGCTGCCCCAACAAACATTCCATACCATTTTGAAAGTTGTGCACTGTTTAAAAATAAAAAATTTTCGCTGCCTGTAAAACGAGTATAAAGTACCATTGCTGTCATTACAGTTACAAAAACCAAAACGCTATAAATTACATAACGCTCTATCTTCCAGGCAGTTAGCGATTTATCAGACAAATGACGAAACGAATCACCAGCCGTTTCTGCCAATCCACCGCAGCCACAAACCCAAGAACAATACCATCGTTTTCCATAAAAATACGTCAAAACAGGCGATATTACTACAAAAGAAAAAATGCCCCAAAACAACATAAAAAGCCCAAATGTTCCATTCGCCAACATTTCGTTAATGTGCCAATCAAAGAAAAAATAATAGTTAAGGGGCCACATATTTTTCCAATCATTAAAAGGCAAATTAAAATTGGCTAAAATTTCGGGTAGAAGAAATGCGAACGCTGTTTGAAAAAATATAACAGAACAGGTACGGACTAATTGATAGCGATTGTGACGGTATTTCCAGATGAATTTTATGCCCAAAACAAAAATCAATAAGGTATAAAGCACGCCATAAACAAACCATTGACTTGCAGGCTTTGCCTTCAAAGCGTAACTCAAGGGATCAAAAAAAGCAATCAAACCAGTGTTTGCTACACCATCTGCGCCTTGCCCCAAATATTCAGGATACCAGTACAAAAGAATATAAAAACCTGTCAAAACAATTCCCAATATCCAAGCCCAAATGCCCCGATTGGTCAAACTATTTAACCAAAGTCCGTTGTTGCTGATGCCTTCGGGTTTATGTTTATATAAATCGTAAGCGAAAGCCACTGTCCCGAAGCCAATAGACAACAAAGCCACCGTCAAAAATACGCCCGAATAAGGTAATTTTGCACCAAAAGAAGCTGCTATAATCAACACAAAACCCGAAGCGACGGTTGCCAAAGCTATTTTTTGTTTCAACGTAAGTCCAGCATTTTCAGCAAAGGATAAAGAAGTAAATGTTTGATTATTCATTATTTATGTGTATTTTTGCAAAAAATTTGTTTAGTTATGCCAAAGTCATATTCCGCTTTTACATTAGATGACCTTACTGATTTGGGTCTAAATATCAGAGAAGAAATATTTTTAAGAGAAAAAAATATAATACCGCTTGCACCAAGTGCTTTTTTGATAGAAGCTTTGGAACGTGGCAAGCGTCGTAAATTAACTTCTGAAAAAGCAAAATCAGAGCATTTAATTGCTCCGATTTTAGTTGAAGTTGAAGAATATAATAATCGCTCGTTTGCTACTTTTTCTGGCTATAAATTTGATGTTGATAAATCTATTGGACTTACTGGCTTTTGTGATTTTATATTATCAAAAGAACCAAGGTTTCCTCAAATTAAAGCACCTGTTTTTTGTGTGGTGGAAGCCAAAAATGACAACCTTGATATTGGTTTAGCTCAATGTATCGCTGAAATGTACGCCGCACAACTTTTTAATCAGAAAAAAGAAAGAAAACAAGAGACTATATACGGTGCAACTACTTTTGGTTTTGAATGGAAATTTATCCAACTAATTGATAATCAAGTAAAAATAGATGAAGATATTTATTACATGAATGAACTCCCAAAACTACTCGGTGTTTTAAACTATATCGTCAATCAGTAATTAATTTTTTTAAAAATCTCGTTACCAAATTCAAATTTCGTTTTGATTTTAACTTTAAATCACTATTAGTCAATTGATTATACATTTCAATTAATTGACTTTCGTACTCGTCAAAAAACTCAGGGTCGAAATTCGCTAAACTCAGATTTTGTAAAACTTCTTCAATTGGCGTTTTTTCTAAAATCCACTTTTCACAAACCTCATGCCTATAACGAATGCCCATTAGGTTAAAACCCTTGACTACACCCAAAGAGGAGGAAAAATTGATACGTATCGCTTTTTTTCCATTTTCATGTTCCCAATAAATACTCTCGACACCTTCTGGATTTTTCGCCAAAACCTCTCCATATATTTGATATTCAATATCTAAAAACTTAGCAGAATTGAACCACAAACGAGGAATATATTTTGTTGGCTGACCACAAATTGTTCTCGCCACAGTTTGCCCCATCATACGCCCCGTGTACCAAATCGCTTCAATCGGACGACGACCAGCTTGTGGATTTCGCAATTCTGCACAATCTCCAATGGCATAAATGTCTGAATTTGAGGTAGTTAGATATTCATCAACTAAAATACCACGTCCTACTTCAATCGCTGTTACACCAATTTGGGAAAGTTGGGATGGAAGATTTGGGCTAACGCCTACCGTCAGCCCTACAAAACCACACGCTATGGTTTCGCCACTTTTTGTTTTTATCGCTTTTACTGCCCCGTTTTCATCACCAATAAT
>JANMGN010000269.1:0-14016 GCA_031374645.1 Chitinophagales bacterium
TGTATATTTTGGCGAGCCGTCACTATTTGTAAGGTGCATCGTTACAGGTGCGCTATAAATAGGCGTAAAATATTTGGGCTGATAAATCATCGCAACGTCCACACCACGCAAATCTGGCGAATCATAATGTATGACTTTATAACCTCTATCTACTAATTTTGGCATCTTGATGAGGTCTTGTATTACACTTTCGTTTTCGATTTCAGCCATACCCATAATCGCCAAACCATCAGGTGTGACTTCTTTTCCGAGTTGCGAAATCACATCTGAAAGATGATTTAGTTTGTCTAAATAGACCGCTGCGGTATAATTTTTTTTGCCACGAGGCAAAAACTCCTCGTCTTTTACATTTTCTTGGTCGAGTGTATCGTATAGATTTTCGCAGTTGTAAAAACCAATTGCTGCCACTTTGTACTCTACTTTTTTCTCTTGTGCTTGTAGCGAAACAAACGAAAAAAGGGCAATTGCCAATAAAATTATTTTTTGCATAAAATTTGTTTTATTTTTTGACGTAAAAGTACGACTTAGTAGCGACATACGTTGTTAAATTTGATTTAAAGTTCTGGTTCTCTTTTGTTTCCTATTTATTTACCAAATTTTTTCTTCCAATAGATAACGTGTTACGTAATCTTTTACGCCTTCTTCGAGCGAAAAAAATGGTTTTTCGTAACCTGCATTTTTCAATTTTTGCATATTCGCTTCTGTAAAATACTGATACGTATCACGAATATCTTCGGGTGTGTCTATAAATGAAATTTTAGGCTCGAGTTTCATTGCCAAAAAAGTATTTTTAGCCAAGTCTAAAAAAGTACGAGCTTTGCCAGTTCCCAAATTATAGATGCCGCTTGTAGGTTTTTTTTCTAATAAAAATGAAATAACACTCACTACATCTTTTACGTATATAAAATCTCTTGATTGTGTACCATTTTGATAATCAGTACGATGCGATTTGAAAAGTTGCATTTCGCCTGTCGCTTTTTTTTTTTTTTCCGTATGAAAAATTAAAGAAGCCATACGATTTTTGTGGTATTCGTTTGGTCCATAGACATTAAAAAATTTCAAACCAGCCCAAAAAGGCGGTTTTTTGTCTTGCTGCAAAACCCAAATATCAAAAAGATTTTTGGAGTCGCCGTAAGGATTCAAAGGGACAAGATTTGCGACAATTTCGTGGCTGTCTTCATAACCAAACTCGCCCAAACCATAAGTCGCAGCACTCGAAGCATACACCAACGGAATATGGTATTCGCTACATATTCGCCAGATATTTTTGGAATATTCTATGTTCAGATGCTCGAAAATAGAACGGTCTTTTTCGGTCGTATCTGTTCTTGCTCCAAGATGTATTACGCTTGAAATAGTAGCGTAATTTTTTTCAAAAAAGTCTATAAAGTTTTCTCTATCAAGGAGTTGTGTGTATTTTTTATTGCTGTAATTTGCTTTTTTATCTTCACGTGAAAAATTATCTACCAATAAAATATCCTCAAAACCATTGTCATTGAGCGACCTCAACATACAACTTCCGATAAATCCTGCTGCGCCTGTTAATACTATCATATTTTATGTAAAACGAAGTTAAAAACGGTTAATTTAAAAAAAGATATGGGCAAATAGTTTTATATTCTCAAAAATGTACTACTTTTGTGACTATAGTACTTAAAATCGTCACAAAGGTATCGTTTTATAAAAAAGAAGCGATAAACTTTTGACATTAAATTAAAAATTATTTTCATTACCAAAAACAATTCAATTAATTATGAAAAAACTTATGTTTATTCTTGCGACAGTTTTAGCTTTCGCAACTACTATCTCTCTAACTTCTTGTAACGAAGATCTTTGTAAAAATGTAGATTGTGGCGCACACGGAACTTGTAAAGAAGGTGTTTGCGACTGTGAGGCTGGTTACGAAACTGATACAAACGGTCGTTGTGACTTATTATCGAATCAAAAGTTTGTAGGTAAATTTAAGCAAATAGATAAGGCTCAAACTACTGCTGACACTGCATTTTGCTCAGAAACTTATGATATAGTAATCAAAGCAGTTGCTGCAAATATCTCTAAAATTGAGATTGACAATTTTGCTGGTTCTGGTACTAAATTTTTAGCAACTATTCCTAGTACAGCTCCAACTACATTTACGATTGATCCTAATCAGTCTTTTGGTGCAAGTGGTATCATTTTCTTTGGCACTGGAAGTGGAAAAATTTCTGCTGATGGTAAAACATTGACTATAACTTATGAATTTACTAGCGGAGGTAAAAAAATATTTGGTTGTACTGCAAGTGGTATTAAACAATAGAAATTGTTAAAAATAAAAAAGCGTGTAAGTCAAACTTACACGCTTTTTTTTAATTAGAACCGTTTTTTACAGCATCAGCAGCTTTTTTAAACTTTCCTGATGGCTGTTGTGTAGGCTTTTCGCCTGTCTCTTTTTTTACCTCATCAGCAGCTTTTTCAAACTTGCCTTTTGGTGCAGGTGCAGGTGCAGGTGCAGGAGTTGGCTTCACTACTGGCGCAGGAGTTGGTTTTACTACTGGCGCTTTTTTTACAGGAGTTACTGCCTTTTTTACAGGAGCAACTACTGCTTTTTTAGCACCTTTCATAGGGATTTTAGCGATTTCTACTTCTGCCAAACCTGTTGCTTTTTGCATTACCAATGCTTCACATTCTTCACGCTTTTGTGTAGTGAAAGCAGCTACATTTTCAGCTACTACTTCATCAACTTTTTTCATTTGATCAGCTAAGGTCATTTTTTCGCCACCAAATGCAGAAAAAAGACAGATTGCGCCAACGCAAGTTGCGCCAATTACGATATTTTTGATTGTCATTTTTTTAATTTTTAATTTTTGATTAAAATAATTTGTACTTAGTAATTTTTCTCCTTTCCGTTTGTAGAAAGTCGGAGTAGCAGATTACTTCACGCCCATTTCTGCTTTTTTCGCAGCAACCATAGTTTCTACAGCCGCTTTTACTTTAGCATCCATGTTCGCCGAACATTCGTTATCCAATTCTGTTTCTAACGCTTTTGTTTTTAGTTCAGTAGCTTCGCTTACTTTTTTAGAAAGCTCTGCTTCTGTCATTAGTTTTGGTTCGTTGCTGCAAGACATCAAGGTAACGCTTACCAAAAATGCTGCTGCTAAAGAAAATTTGAAATATTTTTTCATTTTTTAATTAAATTTTTTTGATTAAAAATAATGTTTATAAAACGCAAATATACAAATTATCATAAATAAGTACCTATATTTATAATAAAATTAACGTATATTAAGTATATTATTTTTTTATAAAAAAGGTATTTATCTAAATTTCTTTGTTTTCTTTGTTTTCTTTGTTTCTTTGTGGTTTAAAATATGTTATTACGACTTTTTTAATGTGTTTATTTATAAAAAAATACAAATTATGAAAAAAATATTACTTATATTACTTATTGTCAGCAATTTATCTTCCATTTCTGCTCAAAAAGAACAAATACAAACGAATATCAATACGCAATTAGATGCTTTGGAAAAAATGTATTTGACTTTGCATCAAAATCCAGAACTTAGCTTGCAAGAAACCGAAACCGCAAAACGGGTTGCACAAGAACTGCGTGCTGCTGGGTTTGAAGTGTATGAAAATTTTGGCGGTGGAGTAGTGGGCGTTTTCAAAAATGGCAAAGGACCAACCATTTTGGTTCGTGCAGATATGGATGCGTTACCTGTGCGTGAAGAAACGGGTTTACCATATAGTAGTACCAAAAAAATGAAAGATGCGAGTGGGAAAGAGGTCGATGTGATGCACGCTTGCGGACACGATATTCACTCAACGGTACTTTGTGGTACTGCAAAAACGATGGCTGCTATGAAATCGGCTTGGCATGGTACTTTGATTTTTGTAGGGCAGCCTGCGGAGGAAATTGTAGTGGGCGCAAAAGCGATGATGGACAATGGTTTGTACGAAAAATTTGGACGACCAGACCAATGTTTGGCATTGCACGTCAGCTCAAGTTTGCCTGCTGGGAAAGTTGGTTATTGTCCTGAGTATGCTATGGCGAACGTCAATTCGGTTAATATTACGATTTTTGGGGAAGGCGGACATGGTGCTTATCCGCATCTTACGAAAGACCCTGTGGTGATTGCTGCTCGCTTAATCCTTGATTTACAGACGATTGTGAGCCGAGAAATTTCTGCAATAGACCCTGCTGTAATTACGGTAGGTACTATTCACGCTGGCACAAAACGTAATATTGTTCCAAATGAAGTTAAACTCGAACTGACCGTACGCTCTTATACGGAACAAACGAAACAGGCTGTTTTGGCAAAAATAAAGTTAAAAGCAAATGCGGCTGCGATGTCGGCAGGTTTACCCGAAAGCAAATATCCTTTGGTAGAGCTTACGCCTGAGTACGCTACGGCTTTGTACAATAATCCAGATATGAGCCAGCGAATAGTTAAAATTTTGGAGCAAATTAAAGAAAAACAGAATTTAAAAAAAGTGCATCCTGAGAAGTTAAGTGAAGATAATTGACGTTTTGTAGATGATGTTATGCCCAAAAATCCAGTTTTTTTGTACTGGCTTGGCTCTGTTGATCCCCAACGGATTGCGCAATACGAAAAAGACGGTAAAACCTTACCAAGTTTGCACTCGTCGGGTTATTATCCTTTGCCACGTCCTACGATTGCTACGGGTGTTATGACGTTGAGTAGTAGTTTATTAGGATTGATGAAATAAAAAAACGTCGGAGAGGTTTTAATCTTGCCGACGTTTTATTTTTTTATTTTTTCAAAACTTTAATTACTTTTCTCGCACCATCTATAAACTGTTTGTTTCCAGTATAAAAAACTTCTCTTTGTCCTTTTTGTTTTTTAAAAATCTTTTCTCCTTCGTCAAGGTAATGTTCTGCGGTACGAACCAATAATTGAACTTGCTCAGGAGTAAGTGTTTTTTCTAAATCACAACGGTACAAAGAAACAATTGCAATAGAAAAGTTATTTGTTATTTCCATGACTTCTGTAATCTTATAAAAATCCTTTTTATTTTCTATAACATTGTTCTCTTCAAAAGATTTTTTTAGTGCAATAATTTTTTCATTTAAGCCGTAGTAGATTTTTTCTCTTTTTAGAATTGTTGCTAAATCAGGTTCTTTATCTTTCTGATTACCCCAAAACTCAGTAGTACACTCCAAATTGAGCGCAAAAATATCCATTATTAGCCTAATTTTTATAAAATCAGTTTTGAAATGATAAGAAGTATCTAATTTTTCAAATCTGGAAACCAGTGGAATAGCGTTTTTGTAATGGTATTCCATTCCACTCAAAGTTTTTTGAAGACTTTTTTTATTTTTCAAAACATATTCATCACTGTCTATAAATTCACCTACATATAATACATTTTTTCCTATAAATGCTTTTTTACAATTTATTTGATGAAAAAATGCGTTGTAATTATATACTTTAAATTTTGTTTCCGCCAAAGTATCAAAAGAAATAATCGCAGCTTTGAAATTGTCAAAACTGTATTCGAGGTATCTTTCCTGTTCCCGTAATCCATTTTCACTTTTGCTATTTATTTCGTTTTTTGCATAAAAAACGCTTGCGAAATAGTAAGCTCTATCATACTTTTTTAAGCCTTCTATTTGTCGGGTGGTGTAAGCTCCTTTTTGAGCTTCTTTTTGAAAAACATCATCTTTTATTTTTCTATAACAATCCAATGCTTTTTGATAATACGACCATTTTGCAGCAATTTTGGATTCAAAGCGAGTAGAATCCGTATCAATGTTACTATTTTCAATAGCATTTTCTAATTTTGTACTCATTTTATCAGAAAGTTGGATAAATCGAAAATAATTTGCTTTTCCGACCTCAAAAGTAACATACTCGTTACCAGCATTAAAACGCAACATTCTATCGCTCGATTTGTACAAACGCATCAGTGTATCGAGCCTAAAATACCTTAAAATAGTATCTTTATAAACAAAATCATTTTTAGGACTTTTGTTAAAAAGTTTTTTTACCGTTTTGTCATCAGAACTTTTAAAAACCGAAAGTGGCAACGGATTGACCGTCAATTGCCACATAGGGTCAAAAGGCAAATGATTCACAATCATATCTTCTGGTAGCGCAAAAAAGTATTTTTCATTGATAGTACCATCGGAATTTGCGCCCCAAGTAGCATCTATTAGCTCCCATTCTGTGGCAATTTTTACCACATTCCAAGCATGACCGAAGCGAGGAACTTCGCCATTTCCATCTTTTACAGCGCCACTTACGACTTCTGCCCTAAGCCCCATTTTATCCGCCAACGCCTTGTACAAATCAGCATAACCTTGACAAATGGCTCTACGAGAAAGCAAGACATTTTCAGGACTTTGTGAACGGATTACATCCATACTTGCCCAAGGAGAGTTCAACGAATCCAATAAAGCATAATCGTACGTAATATTGGAAGATACCCAATCGTAAATTGCCCGAGCTTTGTCACGAGGTCTGCTCGCTCCTGCGGATAAATACAAAGCAAGCGTATCTATTTGAAAAGTTTTATAGTAAGGGATTTTTTTGACATAAGCATCAACTTTATCGTAACTAATAACTTTATCGTCTTTTTTTTGAGCAAAAATAAAAGAGAAAAAAAGCATAAATACAGCGGAAAGTGTGATTTTTAAGCGCATAAAGAAAGTGGTTTTTAGATTTTGTAAAACATCAAAATGTTAAAAAATTATTAAAGGTATATTTCTTTTTAAACGAAATAAATAATATGTAGTCTATGGTTTATAAGTTAAAAATAAATATTTTTTCATTTAAAACCATATAGTATGAAAAGTAAAATTGTATTGGCAATTGCGATTGCCTTCATTGCAAATATTGCAATTAGTAGCGCACAAACAGCAACTCCTGCTATCCGAAAAACGGCAAAAGAAGAACGCTCTCGTATCAAACAAGGCGCAGCATCGGGCGAACTGACCAAACGAGAAACTCGTAGATTAGCTGCTGAACAAGCTGCCATTCATCAAGAAGTGAAAGCTGCAAAAGCGGACGGTGTAGTGACCCGTGAAGAACGCAAAGACATCAAGCAAGATCAGCGTCAGGCAAGTCGTAGGATTTACAGAAATAAACACGATAAACAAGTAAGACATTAGATTTTTTGCATAACGTCGTCGAGGAGATTTTCCTCGGCGACGTTCAATTTATCAGGCGTACTTTTGTAGGGTTATGCGCCTGTTTTAATTTCTTTTATGCCGTATATGGAGCAAATTGGACAAACTTTCCAATCGTGTCCACGAGCAGGGCAAAACTGCCTTCCGAAGAAAATAATTTGTAAATGCAGCTTGTTCCAAAGTTTTTTGGGAAATGCTTTTTTCAAATCCGCTTCTGTTTTTTCTACATTTTTCAAACTCGAAAGTCCCCATCTGTACGCCAACCTATAAATATGTGTATCCACAGGAAACGCAGGAAAACCAAACCATTGCGACATCACGACAGAAGCCGTTTTATGTCCAACGCCAGGCAATTCTTCTAAATCTTCAAACGATGCAGGTACTTCTCCCTTGTGTTTATTGATTAAAATATGCGACAAATCGTAAATTGCTTGTGATTTTTTTGGCGAAAGTCCGCAAGGACGAATAATAGCTCGTATTTCTTCCACCGTCAATTTTATCATGTCAAAAGGATTATTCGCACGAGCAAAAAGGTGTGGTGTAACTTTATTTACACGTTCATCTGTACATTGTGCAGAAAGCAAAACCGAAATCAGTAAAGTATAGGCATCCGTATGGTCTAACGGAACAGGTGTTTCAGGGTATAAATTTTCGAGTACATCAGCGATGTATTTGGCTTTTTTATTCATAATCGGATAAATATTTTCACAAAAATATAAAAATCTAAGGTAGTATAGGTATTTTTGTAGATTAAAATAACGATTATGTAGTGTTATGTGTTTTTCTCCTCAAAGACCGTAGCTAAGTTAAAGTTGTAAGATAACATAAGATAGAACAGAAAGTTTAACGATTTTATGAAACAAAAACTATTAGAAATCAGAGATTTGCGCATTAATTTTGCCAGCGACGAAGGCGAAGTTCAAGCTGTAAAAGGCATTAGTTTCGATTTGTTTCGAGGCGAAACCTTGGGTATTGTTGGCGAATCTGGTTCGGGGAAATCGGTAACTTCGCTTTCCATTATGCGGCTAATTCCTACGCCACCAGGAAAAATTGAAAGTGGCTCAATAACGTACTATACTACTGATAATCAGCCAATTAACTTATTAGAATTATCAGAAAAAGAGTTGCAAAAAATACGTGGAAACGATATTGCAATGATTTTCCAAGAGCCTATGACTTCTCTGAATCCTGTCATGCGTTGCGGACATCAAGTAGATGAAGCACTGATGCTGCATAAAAAATGGAATAGGGCAGAGGCAAAAAAAGAAACTTTGTCGCTATTTGAAAAAGTACGTTTGCCCAATCCTGAGCGAATGTATAATGCTTATCCGCATGAGCTTTCGGGTGGACAAAAACAGCGTATAATGATAGCAATGGCGATGTCTTGCAAACCAGATATTCTGATTGCCGACGAGCCAACTACTGCACTTGATGTCACGGTTCAGAAAACAATTTTGGAGCTGATGAGCGATTTGAAAACAGAAATCGACGCTTCTGTATTGTTTATAACACATGATTTGGGCGTAATCG
This sequence comes from Chitinophagales bacterium, assembly GCA_031374645.1. Taxonomy (GTDB): domain Bacteria; phylum Bacteroidota; class Bacteroidia; order Chitinophagales; family Saprospiraceae; genus CANHEE01. The sequence continues at coordinate 8,660 of JANMGN010000269.1, forward strand.
CCGAGATTGCAGACCGAGTTTTGGTCATGTACAAAGGCGAAATTGTAGAGCAAGGAACAGTAGCTGAAATTTTTAAAAATCCGCAACATCCTTATACCAAAGGGCTTTTGGCGTGTCGTCCGCCGCTTGATTTTCGTATGAAAAAATTGCCTGTTGTTGCAGATTTTATGGAAGTCATAAAAACAGAAAATGAAATACAAATCATTGAAAAACAATATTCTATACATGATGTTATTGATAAATATAAAATAACAAACGAAGATACACAAGCTCGATTAGATAAGTTGTTTTTACAAGAACCTTTGCTAAAAGTAGAAAATCTAAAAACCTATTTTCCTATAAAAACAAATTGGTTTGGTAAAACAAGCGAATATGTAAAAGCGGTAGATGACGTTTCTTTTGATGTTTTTAAAGGCGAAACTTTGGGTTTAGTAGGCGAAAGTGGCTGTGGAAAAACAACGCTTAGTCGTACCCTTTTGCAACTTACTAAAACGACTTCTGGTCATATTTTTTACGAAAATACAGACCTTACCACGCTCAGTAACGCTCAGATGCGACCTTTACGAAAAGATATTTCTATTATTTTTCAAGACCCATATTCGTCGCTCAATCCACGTATGACGATTGGAAATGCCATCATAGAACCTATGCAAGTTCATAGTTTATATGAAAATAATAAAATACGTAAAGAGCGTGTAATCCATCTTTTAGAAACGGTTGGTATGGAAGCAAAGCATTATGATCGCTATCCGCATGAGTTTTCGGGCGGACAGCGACAGCGCATTGTCATTGCCCGTACACTCTCGCTTGACCCTAAATTTGTGATATGTGACGAGTGTGTTTCTGCTTTAGACGTGAGTGTACAGGCACAAGTTTTAAATCTTTTGATGGAGCTTCGTGAAAAACTGGATTTGACTTATATTTTTATTTCGCACGACCTCAGTGTTGTAAAATTAATGTCTGACCGAATGATGGTTATGAATAAAGGAAAAATCGAAGAAATCGGCATCGCTGATGATATTTATAATAATCCACAAACAGAATATACCCAAAGACTGATAGCAGCGATACCTAAATAGCAGCGATTTGTCCACGATATATATTCATCATTTTAAAAAATTCATCATTATACCTACCTATGCTACGAAAATTATGTTACGGTTTTTTGGTACTCATTTTAGTAACACTAACGGTAAGTTCCATCATATATTTAGCTCCTGTTGATCCTACTCGATTGACATTTGGACAACGTTCTGATAATGCTACTGTCAAGGCAAAAAAAGCAGAACTTGGGCTTGATCAACCACTTCAGGTACAACTTGCGATGTATTTAAATGATGTTTCCCCGATTTCTCTTTATGGCGATTATCCTGCTTGTCAAGAAAAATACGACTACTTGAAAATCATAGGTTTAGGCGGCAACTGTTTAGTTTTGAAAATGCCTTATTTGCGAGAAAGTTATCAAAGTGGAAGGCGTGTAACAAAAATTTTGGGCGATGCAATTCCTAAAACAGCTCTTTTGGCTTTGGTAAGTATTATTTTTGCAAGCATTTTGGGTATTTTTTTAGGTGTTTTAGCTTCTTTAAAACAAAATTCTTGGGTAGATAATTTGACTTCTATCCTTTCTATTGTTGGTTATTCGTTGCCAAGTTATGTTGCAGCAATATTGTTTGCTTTACTTTTTGGCTACTTTTTAGGCGACTTCACAGGTTTAAACATACAAGGTTCTGTATTCGAGTTAGACGATTTTGGTAATGAAATTATTGTTTGGAAAAATCTAATTTTACCAGCACTTGCCTTAGGTTTGCGTCCTGTTGCTATTATTACTTTGCTCACACGTGCTACGATGCTTGATGTTTTGACACAAGATTTTATCCGTACGGCAAAAGCAAAAGGTATTTCTAACAATATAATTATTTTCAAACACGCCTTGCGAAACGCTTTGAATCCAGTAATTACAGCTATTTCGGGTTGGTTTGCTTCGCTTTTGACAGGAGCTTTTTTTATAGAAAGCGTTTTTAGTTACAAAGGTTTGGGCGAAGTCACGGTAAATGCTTTGATAAATTTCGATATACCCGTCGTATTGGGTTCAGTCCTTTTCACAGCACTTATTTTTATTTTGGTCAATATTTTGTCAGATGTGTTGTATGCGTGGTTTGACCCGAGAGTGAAGGTTGGGTAATCTGTCGTCGCTATTTTCCAACGGTTAAAACCATTGGTTACGTGTCGGTCGTCGCTATGCGACTTTTGAAGTTGCGTAGCAACGACCGACACGTAGCGTTGGGTTTTAACCCAACGAACCCAATGTAAATTTTTTAAAATCCAATCTGTACACCACCCAAGAAAAATCTCGCTTGTGGATAAAAACCTCTATCCACACCAAAACTACCGCCGCCAATTTCAGGGTCAAAACCACTGTATTTTGTAAGTGTAACAAGGTTATTTCCTGAAATATAAATACGGAATTTATTTAATTTGATGCGTTGCAAGAGGCTTTTGGGTAACCCATAACCTAATTGTAGTGTTTTGATACGGAAAAAACTACCATCTTCTACGTAAAAATCTGAACTACGGCTAAAATTTTGGTTCGGGTCATCCTTATTTAAACGAGGATAGGTATTAGTAGTTCCTTCGCCTGTCCAACGTCCAAGTGCATCAGTCGTCATGTTTGCCATTTGAAGGTCGAAACGACGAGTAGCTCTGAAAATCTGATTGCCCGCTACACCTTGCCCAAACAAATTCATGTCAAAACCTTTGTACGCCAAGGTCAAAGTAAAACCATACGTGATATTTGGTATTGAGTTGCCTATATTAGTGCGGTCGTCAGCATCAATTTTTCCATCTGAATTAATGTCTTTGAAACGCAAATCGCCAGGCTTTGCCTTTGGTTGCATTGGTTTTCCATCTGTACCGACGTGTGCATTGACTTCATTTTGATTTTGAAAAATACCGTCCGTTTTGTAGCCATAAAAATATTCAAATGGCTCGCCTACTTTGACACGAGTAATATCAAGTCCTTGCGGACTAAATGTTTGCCTAGGTAAAAATTTTTTATCTTCGCCCAAATACGTCACTTCATTTTTGATGAAAGAAACATTACTATTCAAGCCAATGTTCCAGTCGTTCATTTTTTTAGCATAACCTAATTCAAGTTCTACGCCTTTGTTGGTATTCGTAGCAATATTGCCAATAGGTCCAGCGTTACCGACATACCCAGGTACCGCAATATCTAAGAGCATCCCACTTGTTTTTTTATCAAAAATATCAAAAGCCAATGTCCAATATTTTGCAAAACGAGCATCAATACCAATATTGGTTTGGGTGGTTCTTTCCCAACGCAAATCAGGGTTCGCAATCGCATTTGGGCTAACGCCGTTTGTGAGGTCGTCTTTAATACCAAACGTATAATTTTTAAAACCGCCAACAGTACTTACGTAACGGAAATCTCCGATATTATCACTACCATTTACGCCCCAAGAAGCACGGATTTTTAAGAAATTAATCAGTTTGCTATTTCTCAAAAAATTCTCCTCCGTCAATACCCAACCTGCTGAAAGCGAAGGGAATATACCATATTTATTGTTAGAACCGAATTTTGAAGAACCATCTTGACGGAAAATACCTGTAAGCAAGTATTTTTCTTTGTAATTATAAATCAAGCGACCAAAAATTGATGTGATAGTGTTAAGATATTCAAAGCCATAAAAAGATTGTGTTTCTTTTGGTGTTCCAAAAATCAAGGAAGCATCTTTAATGTTATTGACTGGTATATTCTCAACGCCACCGCCAATGCCTTGCCCTTTATTTTTTTGCGCTTCTGTACCAGCCAAAAGGGTAAGATTATGATTGCCCAACTTGCGATTATAAGTTAAAACATTTGTCCATAACCAAACAAAACCACGATTTTGACTGCGACCATAGCGGGTAATGCTGTTACTATTTGCAGCATTGAGGTAAAAAATCGGTTGGAAACCTTCGCCACCCCAAAATGCTAAGTCTGTTCCAATCGTAGATTTTATATTTAATCCTTTTAAAATTTGAACATCTACAAAGGCACTTGCTACCATTTTATCCGAAAAATTACTGCCTTGAGCTATTTTCAATGCCGCCAACGGATTTAAAATTTCTGAAGTTACATATTTTGAGATGCCATAAGGATTGCCGTTTTCGTCACGCACCACAGGAAAGTTTTTGTAAATAGAATTGTTCAATTCTGCTGGGTCGGTCACGACCAAAGGCGTAATCGGGTCTAAATTTATGGCACGACCAAGCGGCGAGCCATACTCGGTATTTGTAGGAACTCCAACTGCCTTAACATTTGTGTAACTAAAAGTATTTCCAAATGTGATATTATCCGTCACTTTATGCGTCGAATTGAAACGTGCCGTAAAACGCTTCCAGTTCGAATTGCTTTTTGCGACAATACCTTCTTGGTCAAAATAACCAACCGAAGTGAAATATTGTGAGCGTTTTGTACCAGCAGAAATGCTCAATTCATGATTTCTAATCAAAGCATCATTACTAAAAACAGCACCTTGCCAGTCTGTTCCTTCCGTTCCTAATACCTTAGGATTTGGAAACAAAATTGCACCACCGCCAGCCACGGAAGCCTCGTTCATCAAGGTGCCGTACTCTTGCGGATTGAGCAAAGAGAGTTTTTTCCAAGGAGCTTGTTGTCCCCAATAAGTATGATAACTAACATTAAAACCTTCTGTTGTACCTTTTTTTGTGGTTACGATAATAACGCCACTTGCAGCACGAGTTCCATAGATTGCTGCCGAAGCTGCATCTTTCAACACCTCAATACTTTCAATATCTCCTTGACCAAGATACTCAATGCCGCCCAAAATCGGAACGCCATCTACGACATACAATGGTTCGCTGTTATTGATGGAAGTTGTACCACGAATACGGACGGTTGCCCCTTCGCCAGGTTGCCCCGAACCAGAAGTCACACGCACGCCCGAAGTACGACCTTGCAAACTCTGCTCAATGCGTTGCACAGGCATATTTTCCAAATCCGATGATTTTACCTTAGAAATCGCACCCGTCACTACAGATTTTTTCTGCACACCATAACCGACAACTACGAGTTCTTCTAACGCTTTATTGTCTTCGCTCAGTTGAATATCAAGTGTTTTTTTACCTTCACGCTTGATATTCAAGGTTTTGTAACCAATATAAGAAAATTCTAAAGTGGCATTGTCGTCGCATTGCAGTTCGAAACGTCCATCAATATCTGTGGTAACGCCTTTATTGGTTTTTGTATCTTTTATGCTCGCACCAATTAAGGGTTCAGCTTTTAACGCATCTATTATAGTGCCGCTTACTTTACTCTGAGCAAAGGTAAGCACTTG
>JANMGN010000328.1:0-9134 GCA_031374645.1 Chitinophagales bacterium
TTTAAATATTTTTTTAAGAGCTGTAAAAATAAATAAATTTGAGCTTTATACTACTCAGCCAAAAGAATAAAACAGGAGATTAAAACTTACTTTCAAAGAAAACGAAACGTACATCAGGCATATTTCCATCGTACAAATTGGAAAAAATCGTTAAAAATAAAAATTTAACACCTCAAAATAAGTACAAATAAAAAAAAGTATATATATTTGTTTCTTAATAAAATAAAATATCTACATTTGCCTTGAAAAGAAACCTTTTTTTATCCATATTAGGTATATGCTTCGTATTTAATTTGCAAGCGCAGCAGCCAGCATTATATACTATATATATGTACAATACGTATGGAATACACCCAGCCTATGCAGGTATGGAAAATACATTGGTCGCAACGGGTATAATTAGACAGCAATGGGCAGGACTTAAAGGTTCGCCTTCATCGCAACAAATAAATGTAAATTTACCACTAAATGCAATAAGTAGTGGAATTGGCATTAATCTTGAAAACGATAGAGTAGGTGTAGAGCAAAATATAGCAGCAAGTATGACTTATGCTTATAAAATACGCATAGGTAATGATGCGACACTTTCCGTAGGAGCAAATGCTGGTTTTTTACAAAAAAGTATTACAGGAGCAGATATAAAAACGCCAAGTGGCATTTATACAAACAACACTATCATACACAAAGACGGACTTTTAAGCGAAAGTAATACAAGCGCACAAGCACCTTTATTTGATGCAAGTATATTTTTTCAAAGAAAAAATATCAAAATAGGCTTTACAGCAAAAAATTTATTCGATAATAGCTTAAATTACACAATTAATAATACAAAAATTCGTTTGATTAAAAATTATTTATTTACCTTTGCATCCGATTTCGAATTAAGTAGTAACCTTTTACTAAAACCTTCGTTATTGGTACGGACAGACGCAAGAGAATTGCAAACTCAAGTTTCGCTACTTGCAGAATGGAAACAAAAATTTTCATTCGGAGGAGCATACAGAGGTTACAGCAAAAATACTTCTGATGCGTTCAGTATTTTCGGAGGAGTACAGTTAAGCGAAAAAGTATTTTTGATGTACGCTTACGACGTTTCTCTTTCTTCCCTAAAAAATGTAAATACAGGTTCTCACGAATTGCTTTTGCGCTACAATCTGGGCAAAACAATAGGCAAAGGAACACCCGAAAAAATTATCTACAACCCAAGATATTTTTAGAAAGTTAAAATTTTATTAGCTTACAATATATTACCACAAAAAGAAGTTTTACTTTTAAATGACAAAAAAGAATGACTACAAAGTTATGCATTTCTTTGTTGTGAAAAAGATTTCAAAAAATACTTTTTGTTTTTATCAAAATATTATTTTGAAAAATAGTCGTTTATAGCTTATTTCCAAATAATATTTGTTGAATATGTTAAAAATAATTATTTTTTCAAAAAAATAAGGAACAGTATTTGTTTTAATTATTAAACCTTCTATATTTACGTCACTTTTTTAAACAACGTCGTAAATATTACAACACAAGGCAGTAAACTTTGGTGCTAACAATGAAGAATGTACTAAAATCGCTTCTCGCGCTTTCTCTTTTTACTATTCTTCTCGCTTCATGCGGAAGAAAAGAAGACGGACAATTAGTAGGTGTCCAAGACCGTCCAAAATGGAAGGGTATTAATCCATACGGTATGGTCTATATTCCATCAAACACTTTGTACATTGGTGCAGGTGATGAGGATATTAGCAATACTTATGTAGGTCGTCCTAAGTCAATCTCTATTCAGGGATTTTTCATGGATGATACTGAGGTAACAAACAACGAATATCGTCAGTTTGTGTACTGGATTAGAGATTCATTAGCTCACCGTATGTTAGATCAAACCATTGAAGACGAAAACGGTGGAGAACCTCGTATAGATTGGGAAGCAGAAATCGACTACAACGACGAAGCATTGAACGATATGTACTATCAAGGTGCAGATAAGTTCGCTGGTCGCCGTGAGTTCAATGTGAACAAGTTTGAATACGAATACCAGTGGATGGATTGGAAACGTGCAGCAAATGACCGCACAGCTCCTCGTACAAAATACATCAAGAAGGACAAGGTAAAAATCTATCCTGATACAATGGTTTGGATTCGTGATTTCGCTTATTCATACAATGAGCCAATGACTCGTAACTACTTCTGGCATCCAGCTTTTGATGATTATCCAGTAGTAGGTGTGAATTGGAAAATGGCAACAGCTTTCTGTTATTGGAGAACCCAATTCTGGAGTATGTACCAACCATTGGTAGGCGAAGATTTCCGTTTACCTACTGAACATGAGTGGGAATACGCAGCACGTGGCGGTCACGAATTAGCACCGTACCCTTGGGGCGGTTACTATTTACGTAACGCAAAAGGTTGTTTGTTAGCTAACTTTAAGCCAGGTCGTGGTAACTATCCAGAAGATGGTGGTCAATACACTGTTAAAGCAGATGCTTACTATCCAAACGACTTTGGTCTCTTTAATATGGCAGGTAACGTTTCGGAGTGGACAAGTTCTGCTTACTACGAAAACGCTTATAACTTCGTACATGACTTGAATCCAGATATTCGTTATGATGCAAAATCTGACGATCCAGACGCTTACAAGCGTAAGGTAATCCGTGGTGGTTCTTGGAAAGATATAGGATATTTCTTGCAAACTGGTGTTCGCAACTGGGATTACCAAGATACTACAAAGTCGTATATTGGTTTCCGTTGTGCGCTTACATTCTTAGGTCGTTCAATCAACGATTTCTAATCAAAATTAATCTTATTATTTATAAGGTATAAAGTAAAATACTATAATTTAGTTTAGTCTATTTTTTAATATAATAAATAGACTAAACCAAAATAGTTGCAATACTTTTGACGTAGAGGATTTCATGTGAAATCATTACGAAATATTCCTATACCTTGTATTAGCATAATATTTAAACAAACCCTATTGTATTAATTAACTTTAAATTGTAAAAAAATGAGTTTCGTAAAATCTAAAGGTTTCAAGTATTTTAAAAACTTAATTATTGGTGCAGGTGCTGCGGTTGTATTGATGGGCGCACTTTTCAAAATCGAAAGCTGGGAAGGTGCTACACCGATGCTTATTGCAGGTTTGACTGTAGAAGCACTTATCTTCTTAATGTTAGGTATCTTAGGACCTGATAAAGATTACTATTGGGAAAAATTATACCCAGGATTAGATAGCTATGATGCAAAAGTATCTCCAATTACAGCTGGTCCAGTAGGTGCATCATTACCAGGTTTGAATGGCGAAGTGGTAGAAAATAAATTAGGTGGTATGTTATCAGAACTACAAATTATGTCAAAAAGTATGTCTTCTTTGAAGGCGTTACAAGAGGCCGATTTCTCTGGTACTACTGACCAAATCAAGCAAATGAACGTATTTTACGGTAAAATTTCTGAGGCTATGGCTAACATGGCTGACGCATCTGAAGATACAAAAGTATTCAAAGCTCAAATGTCTGCATTGTCAGGTTCAATGACTTCATTGGCTGGTCAGTACAGCAATATGTCTGCTGCAGTAACAAACATGGGTGATGCTATGAATGATACACAAGCATTCAAAGAGCAAATGGCTGCATTATCTAAAAACATGAACTCTTTGAACTCTGTTTACGGTGGTATGTTATCAGCAATGTCTGGTGGTCGCTAATTTTTAGCAAAAACCGTACTACGTTAATTTTTATTTACAAAAAAAACGAGTACACTTAACGAAACTATTTTTCTTAAACAAATAAAATAAGATAAAAATATGTCAATTCCTAAGGAACCGCGGCAGCTGATGATTAACCTAATGTACTTGGTTCTTACAGCTTTACTCGCGTTAAACGTTTCAGCGGAGATTATCAATGCTTTCTTTTCTTTGAATAAAGGTATAGAATCATCTAATGTTATTGTAGATTCTTCAAATGAAAGAATAAATAAAGCAATTAATAAGCAAGCTGATGCCTACAAAAATCCAATCAATGAAGGGTTCAGGAACGATGCAACTAAAGCAATCGAAATCTCAAAAGAATTTTGCGCTTATATTAAAGGAGTTACCGACGAATTAATACAAAAATCTGGTGGTGTAGAAACTAAGAAATATAACGATGGTCGTCCTGTGGACTTTAAGAACAAAGACGTAACTACTCGTTGGTTCATTAAAGAGAAAAAAGGTGACGAAATCGAAGCGAAAGTTAGAGAAACTCGTGAGAGACTCTTGGCTGTAATTAGAGATACAAAAGACAAAGAAATTATAGCAAAAGATATGCCCTTGAATATTGAGGAACTTCCTGCTGGTGTAAAAAGCTGGGTAGAACTCAAATTCAAGCAAATGCCTGTTGCTGCTGTAATGCCTTTGTTCACAAAAATGCAAGCCGATGCAAAAACGTCAGAAACAGCTATTTTGAATTACCTTGCTGGTAAAGTTAATGGTGATGATATTAAGTTTGATAACTTCAGAGTTGCAATTGCGCCTAAAACAGGTTATGTAATTGCAGGTGAAAAGTTTGAGGCTGATGTTTATTTGGCTGCATTCAGTTCTAACCCGGGTACTGGCGTTTCTATCAATGTAAATGGTCAAGGACTTTCTTTGAAAGAAGGTGTTGCACACTTTGAAACTACGAGCAATGAAATTGGTAAAAAAACAGTAAATGCTACTGCGAATATTGTTAATCCTTTAACAAAAGAAACAAAAACTGTAAAAGGCGATTTTACTTATGAAGTAGGTCGTCGTTCAGTAGCTGTTTCTGCAGACAAGATGAACGTATTTTACATTGGTGTAGATAACCCGATTTCTGTAGCTGCGGCAGGTGTATCTTCTAATGACTTGAGAGTAAATGCTACTGGCGTTACTTTATCAGGAAGCGGAAGCAAGTACACTGTTACAGCGAAAACACCAGGAGATGCAACTATTGCAGTATCAGGTGGAGGTCTTAATCAATCATTTGCTTTCCGTGTGAAACGTATTCCAGATCCAGTTGCTCAGTTGCCAATAGGAACAGGTGGCGGCGGTGGAGCTATTGGTAATGGTACATTTAAAGCGGTTAGTTCATTAGTAGCTGTGCTAAAAGGTTTTGACTTTGATGCAAAATGTGCTATTCAAAGTTTTAACTTTACTTACTTACCAAAACGTCAAGACCCAGTAGTTTATCCAAATTCTGGTGGTTCATATAATAGTAATATTTCAGGAGCTGTACAAAAGGCTAAACCAGGAGATACTTACTACTTTGATGAGGTAAAAGCTCGTTGCCCAGGCGATGATGCTGGTCGTCTAATCAACTCTTTGGTATTTACTATCAAATAAAATATTAAAAAATAAAATAAATTTCACTACCAAATCGTTATTGGTTTGGTAGTGAAAATAATATCAACCGAAAGGTTTTTTATTCAAAAAAATTAAATTGTCATGCGAATTCTGAAATTGCTTTGTATTTTTTCTATGGTAGCCTTCGCTACTACTGCTTTTGCACAAGATCCAGGAGAAGTCAAAACGGAATCCAGTGAACCAACCGATGTGAAAAAACCATTGGATGGTGTAGTAGAGAAAAAATTAATCTCTGAACGCCCTGTATTAGCTTATGATCCAATCCGTGAAGCTGATGTATTTTGGGAGCGTCGTATTTGGCGTGTAATTGATGTTCGTGAAAAAGTAAACTTGACGTTTACTTATCCTGAAAATCCATTTTTCAAAATCATCAATGAAGCAGCTATCAAAGGCGAAATAAATGCTTATTCTACGGAAGACGACAAATTCACTAAGTTATTGACGAAGGAAGAGGTCGCTACAATGGGTGCAAGTGTTGATACAATCATCACTTTCGATCCTGAAACGTATGAAGAAAAGCGTCAAATCGTTCGTAACGAAATTGGCTGGGAGAATGTAAAACAATTCAGAGTCAAAGAAATTTGGTTTTTTGACAAAGAATCTTCTACTATGCAAGTGCGTATCTTAGGTATTTCACCACTTATCGACAAATTAGACGATAACGGTAACTACAAATTCACACTTCCAATGTACTGGATTTACTATCCTGATTGTCGTACATTGTTGGCTCGTAATAAGGTATTTAACCTTTCTAACAATGATGCAAGCCCAATTACTTGGGAAGACTTATTGGAGCAACGTTTCTTTTCAAGCTATATTACAAAAGAATCTAACGTATATGACCGTAGAATTGAAGAGTATGCTACTGGTGTAGATATGCTTTTGGAAGGTGAAAAAATCAAAAATGAGATTTTCCACTTCGAACATGACTTGTGGTCGTACTAATATTAAAAAACCTCGTGGCGTTTGTCACGAGGTTTTTTGTTTTGGACTTGTATCTTTTGGGCTTTACCCTATCTAATGTGTTTAGCCCCTTCAGGACTACAGAATGCGAATTTTATTTATTACCTTTTACTTTTTATTCGTTTTGGAGGCTCTTGTAATCTCTCTCTTTCCTCGTGGCCCAGGTATTTTTTCTATGGTAAATCCTACTGCTTTTAGGTTGCGGCGAACTTGTCCTTTTGCGCAATAAGTGGTTAATATACCATCTTTTTTTAAGGCATTGTACATTTTTTGCAGTGTATATTCTTCCCAAAGTTCGGGCTGCACATCTGGTGCAAAGGCATCGTAATAAATAATATCAAACTCATTTATTGCTTCTATATTTTCTATGTGCAGTAGTTTTTTTTCAAAATGAAACTGTTTGTGCAGTTTTTGTAGTATATTCCATTCAGAAGTGTGTAGTTTTTGAAAAATATTGGTATCTTGTTCATTACTTTCCAAAAATTGTGGATAATTAAGTTGTAGTGCATTTTCTATAGCGATAGGGTAGGCTTCTATTGCAACATATTGTATGGATAGATTTCTTTTTAAGGCTTCTAAGTAAGTCAAGTAAGCATTCAATCCTGTCCCGAAGCCAATATCAAGTACACTGATTTTTTCTTGAACTACAGCTTTGAAACGCAACGCTGCGTCTATGAAAATATGCTGACTTTCTTGTACCGCACCAAACTTAGAGTGATAGGTATAACCGTATTTTTTAGAAAAAAGAGAATGTGATCCATCTTCGGAATCGTAAAAGTCAGTATCTTCGAAAATCATCTTATTGAAAATTACTTGTTTAAAAATATTTTCTAATTGTTTTAGTATTCTAACAAAACGAGAAAAAGAGAGAAGTTGTTGCGAAAAATTATTGATAAGACCAAAAAAACAAAAAAACGCTACTAAAATCTCTTTTAGTAGCGTTTTTTTACTTAGAAAATCTCTTTTTGGTTTCTGTATAATCTAAAAAATACAAGACTTTAAGATTTAGGCTATTGGTTTGTGGATTAGAAAAAACATCACGTGCATTGCCGATATAGCCATTTTCTAAATTATTGGTTTCGCTGTAAATAGCGTTTTTCCAAGTGAGTAAAAAATCACTTCCTGGTGCAAAACGCCAAGTGAATACACAATCTATATTGACGTAATTTGCATTGATATTGTGTAGGTTTTTAGCCGATTTATCTAAACCTCTGTACGTACTTTCTTTTACATTGCCATCGTTTTGTAAGGTATAAAATGATTTGTAATCTACTTGTTGCCAGTAATGACGCAAACGGAAGGCTAAATTTGCTTTATTATTAAAAGTGTAAGTGAAATTTAGACCATTGTCAAAACCATTTACGTTGCGTTTTCCAAATACAGTTGCGTTTGTTTGCAGTATATCTATATCGCTCGCTTTACTACGTTTTCCTGTGAAACCAACGTCGTTGCGTGTCGTTTCTTTGGTAAAATCCATACTTATTTTCAATTTTGGATTGATTTGGTAGCTAAAACCACCGTACAGATTACTGCTAAAACGCTCGTTGCCAAAAGTGCGACCCCAAGCACCAGCAAAAATCCGCCATTTTTTACGGCGGTCGCTATTGTACCAAATATTTGAATTTACGTAAGCGGGCAGATGGTAATAAGAAATAAAATCATACGTTCGTGGCTCGAAATAATCATTTGAACCCAAAAGATTTAGATTCATATTGATACCCATATTGTGGAATTTTTTGGTATTTCCGCCTACATTGAAGCCCAAACCTGCACTTGTAAAAGCGTTTCGCTCTTGTAAAGTGCCGTACCAAGACCAAAGGTTTATCCAATAATTGTTAAATTTTTTGCCTTTTGCTTCATATTCATTGTAGCCGCCCCAAACGTTGTAGTTGCGTTCATTGTAGCTTTGTTGATAGCCCAAATCATTCTGATTGTAGCTGTTGCTGATTTCAGAATAACTGATGCCCCAAGTCGTTTTTCCATTCAGTTTGCTAAAATCAACATTCGCTTTGTGTCCCAAATCCAGTTCGTTGGTTCTATGAATTTGGCTCAAAGCAAAATTTCCCGATACACCGTAAGAATTTTTTTTATTTTTCAGATTAAAATTAAAATTACTCACATTCGCATCATAAGTGCTTCCGTTGCGCATCACATTGGTATTTGTGAGTGCGATAGAGGAGTTGTTTTTTAGATTTTGATCTATCACAAATACATTGTAATTGGTCAAAGGCGAAGATTGTATTTGTCTTTCTGAGCCATTTTCGTTGTTCTTTGCAGTTGCGAAAGTTGCTGCTTGTACTGCATTTAAAACGCCAACGCCTGTTCCTTTTGTGGTACGTCCCGATATTTTTGTCGTATTGTAAAGCTGTCCTTTGTTCGGGTTTTTAGTCAAAGTTTCATTGCCATTGAGTTGATTTTCGACGCTATAATAGTCAATGGGCGTACCGCCAATTCTACGAGAATAAAAAAGCCCACCTTTGTTGAAAAGTTCTGTTCCTTCCATGAAAAAAGGTCTATTTTCATCAAAACGAACTTCAAATGGCGACAAATTTACCACTCTATTGTCCGAGCGCACTTGTCCAAAATCTGGAATAATCGTAGCGTCGAGCGTAAATGCCTCGTTGATTCCATACTTTAAATCCATTCCTGCATTGTAGGAAGAGTTATTGATATTTTTTTGAGAAGCATCTTTGTCATGGTAATTTTCGCCATAAACGGATAAAAAAGGTGTAACCGAAAGGCGCAACGGAGCTTTGATATTTTTAATATCTGTGAAAAGCCCTGACTGACGAATCATGCCAGATTCTTCTGCTTTGATGGT
>JANMGN010000363.1:0-1906 GCA_031374645.1 Chitinophagales bacterium
TAGGCACTGCAAAGAACTCTGCACTGCCGCAAAGCAGGACTGCCTTCGGCAGTGCGCTTGTTCTAAGCAATAGAACGCTTTTTGGCGATAAATTCGCAAAATACAATAGTCATAAATAATTGAAAATCGACATATTATAATTTAACAACAACAAAACAACTTTAACATGACAAAAAAATGTATTCCATTTCTATTGGTCTTATTGTTGGCAATTAAATTACAAGCCAATAATAATATTGATACTGTTGCCTACAAATCGGGTGTAATGCTTATGACAAATTCGTTCAATAATAGCGAACTAAAAGCATGGGCAGAAAACCACCCAAACTTTGTATTGAATGGCAACAATGCAAAAGAAAATGACTATCTTGGATTAGACTATTCTTCACAGAGTAAAGAAACTTTGACCAAATCATCTGATGACGTTGCAAATGAGTTTGGTTTTTTGACTTTTGTTTATCGCCCTTATCAACTCATGCAATATATGAAAATTGATAAAGATGAGATAATAAAAACGATTGAAAAACGTATCAAAGCAACAGATGGCTATGACTATAATGGTGCTTATGTGCTTCATATCATGCAATATGACAAAGACAAGGGATTTGTTATTGAAACGAAAGTAAATTGGGCTACGTTTGGGCAAGGCAATAAAGGAGGCAGCGGTCTTGACGATGATGATAAAAAGAATATCATCAAAACAACAAATGATAAATTGGTTTTTGAATTTAGAAATTCAGTAAGTAATGAATTGAATGCAGAAGGCGAAGCAAGTAAGAAATTTGTAGAATTATTACGAAATAAAGACTTTTTTATCCAAATTGAAGGCTATGGAGCTAGGAAATTTAGAAATGAAGAGACAGTTATAATGTGCAAAAAAGAAAGTGAAATAAAAATGATTGCTTACGAGAAAGAAGGTTTGTCTTTTCCTAATTTATCAACAGAATGGGGCATATTTGGTGGTATAGATAAACCAAAAGTTTTTGACACCAAAAAATCAGAACTCTTTTTTTCGCTTAATAACGCCGCGCCTACAAAAAAAGGACTACAAATAACAGCAACCGCAGGAACTAAAAAAGTGATAATTTACGTTCTTGTCGTAGATATAATTTTTGAAGAATTATCTCCACAATTTGGATATGATGGGCAGGATAATGGTGTGGCAGGAAATACTTATGCAGACTTTAAAGACAATCCTAAAAATGCTGATAAATATCCATCGTACCAAACATCTCCACCAATAAATGGCTTGCCTTGGAAATCATTTGAACATGGTAAAGAAGATCGTATTGATTTTATCGTGCTTCCGCAAGATGCTAAGGATTTGATTGAATTAAAAATAGGAGATGAAACGAAGTTTAAAATAACTGACCAACAATCACAAATGACAACTTATCAAGGACAACCAAATAAGACAACATATAAACATCATGTCACAATAAAATCATTGGTTAGTGGCAACTATATAACAGATAAATCAAACGAGAGTGAATTAAAGGTAAAAATTGGAGAATGTGACATTAAAAGGGTAAAGTTGGCTTCGTATAAGTCATATACTAAAAAAATAGCAGTAATCATAATACAAGAAAAAAGCAGTAATAACTTTTCTTTAATCAAATTTTTAAATTCTAATCCTCAGTCAAATATTAGTAGCCAAGCGGTTAATACAATCAACACTATTTATCAATCTTCTGTTGGCAAAGTTGAAGTTGATATATTAGGTCAAGAAATCATAGATTATGATAAAAATGGAGACAAAATGCTTACATTTGCTATTAATCCTACTACAAATAAAATAGAAGCAGGAGAATTTACTGAAATTAAAACTAAAAGTATATTAAGGGCTAATAATGATAATCAATATCATGCTTTTTTCTTTTTAATAGAAAAAATTAATAGGAATAAA
>JANMGN010000366.1:0-2057 GCA_031374645.1 Chitinophagales bacterium
TGATCTGCTGCTTCTGAAAGAGCAGCATCGAGCGGGGCATGTGGAAGGCCGAGGTCACGACGGTGACGCGGGTCCAGCCGCGGGCCTGTATTTTATCGCCTTCCATATTGCCATAAAAAGCCCAAGTTTCATTGCTTGCTGTATTTTTTCTACGAATGTGGTACACAACTGCGCCATATTTTGGAATAATTTCTGTGGTATCTTCTTGTAATAAATTTTTACTCAGCCAATTATTTCTTGATATAAATTTTCTAATTTGAAAAAATAATTCACTATTTACATTTTTGGAAAAATCTTTTTCAGCATGGGAAACGTTACAAAAATCATGTACGTCTTCCATGTAGTTTTTTGCAAAAAACTGCAACTCGCTTTTGGTTTTGAAAATAGAGTAGTAGCCACGCCCTTTCAGTTTGATAATTGCAAGCATATCTTCCCACTTATAATTGCAAAGTTTCACAATTTGAGGTAAATCAGTGATGAAGTTTTTTAGTAAAAAATAATTGTCTAAACCATTGTTTTTCAGTAGTTTGAATAAATATTTTTCTTTAAATTGTTTTTCTGAAATAAACCAATGGAAAAAATTAGCTTCTTCTGCAATGATTTTCAAGCCCCATTCATCGTCTGTATTTCGCATAAACATCCAAGGCGCAGCGACATTTGCTTGCAGAAAATCCATCGGAGTTCCTGGCAAAAAACTTTCTAAAAGTTTGGTAGCAGGCGCATTATAGCCTTTATGAAAAATATGATTTATTTTTTCGTCAAAAAAAACATTGATTGCTTCTTCGTAAGGGTTTTGAGTTGCGCCTTTTCGCAGCGAATCGTGATTGCTGCTTCCAGTGAGCCAATGCTCGCCATATTCAGCTATCTCTTTGACTCTGTGGAACTTATGTTGCCAAAAATTAAAGAGATGCGGATTATTATCTGCAAAAGTCAATGGACTCCATTGTATCGTTTCGGGTAGCATTTCGGTTACTTCACGATAAGTTTGTTTCAAAGCCCAGCCGACTTCGGGCCAAGGACGACCGTCTTCAAAAATGACAAAAGGTTGGTAACTTATACCACCAACTTCCGCTTTCAGTAGTGTGATTTCTTTCAAGAAATCACTGTCATATTCTATTTTTTTCGTGTCCGAATTATAGTTGTTAATGTCTTGCGAAGCATCGATTCGGAAGCCGTCTATGCCGTATCGCAACATTCTGCGCATACTTTCCAAAAGTGTTGCACGAACGAGTAAATGCTTGAAATTCAGCACTTTACCATACATTCCGTCGCCAGTAATAAACTTTTTATTCAGCACTTTTGCCCCTTGACTATCCGAGTGCCCATAGACTACATCGAGGTACACTTGCATCGGATTTTGAGAAAAAGTGTGCATTGTTTCTATAAAATCCAAGAGTTCGTGCGGACGTTTTGTAGCCAAAAGGTTCGGATTTATCGCCGAACTCGCTGCTATCAAAATGTCGTAGCCCCAATTTTGAGTGTCTGGTTTTCGTAAATTTACACTTATACTATTTTCGTTTCTATACTTTTCTTGCCAAAAAGGAGCTTTATTTTCATGTTCAGCCAATGCCTGCAAAGGCATGAGTTCTACTGCATTATAGCCTAAAAACGCTTTTTCAAAATCGCTCACAATGCCCTGATTATCAATAGTTTGGCTAATTTTTTTATAAAAATCAGACAAGTGTGCGAGCGTTCCGCCTTTGCTTGCGGTAGGGATATGTATTTCTAAAATATTGGCAGGTTTTTGGACTTTTCCTCGTAGATTTTTAAGGTAAAAATCATCTTTACGATTTTGCGTAACGGACTGAATATCAAAGATTTCCGCAGGCGAAAACGCACCAAACGGAATAGAGTAGGCGAGCGGGTCGGCAATGCGCTGCTTCTGATTTTTTTTATCCGAATAAAATAACTCATAAAAATCGCCAATTTGATTTTTATTTCCTGCTTTTATACCTTCAAAAACGCCAAAAGAGATTTCATTTATTTGCTCTAAATGAAATGTAACTACTTGAAAATCAGTATTTTGTTCCTTTTTTGAAAAATCAATTTCTGATTTT
>JANMGN010000387.1:0-1718 GCA_031374645.1 Chitinophagales bacterium
CTACGATTTTTAATTATTCATTTTTAATTATTCAATCTGCCAAATATCGCCCCAAAGTCGTGAGCCGCCATCAATATACATCGTTTCGCCTGTGATATAAGAGGCAAAATCACTTGCCAAAAAGAGTGTCAAATTCGCTACTTCTTGCACTGTTCCGAGGCGTTTCATAGGAATATTTTTTTCTACACCAGCGACCAATTCTGGCGGATAATTCTCCAATCCGCTTGAAAAAATAATCCCAGGCGCAACACAATTTAGTCGAATACCTCGATTTGCCCACTCTACTGCCAGCGACATCGTAAAATTCATCACACCTGCACGAGCTGCGCCCGTATGCGCCATTCCTGCCATTCCTCGATAATTATTGACGACAATATTGACAATACTGCCTGCATTTTGCTTCAAAAAGAAGCGATTTGCCATAATATTCGTAACATTCCACGTACCATTCAAGTTGTTATTCACAACTGCATTAAAGCCTTTGGGAGAAATATCTTCTGCTGCCGAAGGAAATTGTCCACCTGCATTATTGATTAAAATATCCAATTTGCCGCTTTGCGCTTCTATCATATCCGCCAAATGACTGATACTTTCTGGCTCTCTGATGTCCAAAACGAACGCCTTACAATTGCCAAAATGATGCAGTTGCATTACCGCTTTTTCGACACGCTCTTGCTTGCGTGAAGCGATGTACACTTCTGCGCCGAGTTCCAAAAATTGTTTGGCAATCTCGAAGCCGATACCGCTTCCGCCGCCTGTTACCAGTACTGTTTTTCCTTTAAAAATACCTGCTTGAAACATAATTTTATTATTTTGTTGAAAAATTAATTAGACCTTCCACAAAGATAACTTTTATTTTTTACCTATAAATTATTTAGAGTATGTTTTGTAATTATTACATTTGTGTTTAAAATAAAAATTACCTTAAAATGAAAAAATTTACCTTCCTTTTTTTATTATTTTTAGTAAAAAACACCTTTGCACAAACGCCTTTTGAGGTGCGTATAAAAGGTTTTGAACAAAGAAAAAACCTCGCTACAAACAGTATCGCAAACCAAATTCCGTTTAGGAATATTGGCCCGAGTATTCAAAGTTGTCGGGTTGTAGATGTAGATGTAGATCCAAAAGACCCTACACACTTTTACGTGGCGTATGCTTCGGCAGGGCTTTGGGAAACTAAAAACAATGGTCAATCTTTTGCACCACTCTTTGATAATGAGGCAGTTATGACCATTGGCGACATAGCTGTGAATTGGGATAAAAATATTATTTGGATAGGAACAGGCGAAAATAACAGCAGCCGTTCGTCGTATTCTGGCGTTGGAATGTATAAAAGTACAGACAATGGAAAAACTTGGCAATATGCTGGTTTGGGCGAAAGTCATCATATCGGGCGGGTTATTTTACACCCTACCAATCCTGAGGTGGCTTGGGTAGCCGTTTTGGGGCATTTATATTCTGCAAACAAAGAGCGTGGTGTTTACAAAACGATAGATGGTGGAAAAACTTGGACGCAAACGCTTTTTGTAAATGATATTTCTGGCGCAATAGATTTAGTTTTAGACGCACAAAACGCTGATAATCTGTATGTTGCAATTTGGCAAAGGGAGCGTTCGGCTTGGAATTTTGTAGAAAGTGGCGACGCAACTGGTATTTACAAAAGCAATGATGGCGGCTCAACTTGGCGTAATATTACTGGAAAAGATACTGGTTTTCCG
>JANMGN010000398.1:0-1724 GCA_031374645.1 Chitinophagales bacterium
CCCATATCAGCTGATACCCAAACTGATATGGGTTTTGCTCATGTCAAACCTTATTGCCTTATTGTTACAAAGTTTTTGTGTCCGTTTGGGAGTAGTCAGAGGCTTAGATTTAGCGCAAGCGTCCCGTGCCACTTATCCGAAATGGGCAAATATTAGCTTGTATATTTTGGCAGAAATAGCGATTGCCGCTTGTGATTTGGCGGAAGTGGTCGGTATGGCAATAGGTTTACAGTTGCTTTTTCATCTTCCTATTTTAGCTGGTGTCGTGATTTCTGTTTTAGATACTTTCTTTATTTTATTCCTACTCGATTATGGAATCCGCAAAATAGAGGTCTTTATTTTAAGTTTGGTAGCTGTTATAGGAGCGTGTTTTTTGGCAGAAATGATTTTTGCACAGCCAGTTTTAGGCGAAGTTATGACAGGTTTAATCCCTTCATTGCCAAGCAACGCCGCCTTGTATATTGCCATCGGAATTATTGGCGCAACCGTTATGCCGCATAATTTGTACTTACATTCGGCTTTGGTACAAACCCGAAAATTTGACCATACGCCAAACGAGATCCGTAAAGCTATTCGTTTTAATATCTTTGATTCCGCTATCGCTCTAAATTTTGCTTTTTTTGTAAATGCTGCGATATTGATTTTGGCAGCATCAGCATTTTATAAAAATGGACTTTTTGAAGTGGCGGAAATACAAGATGCACATCGTTTGCTCGCTCCGATTTTGGGTACAAAATACGCTCCGATGCTTTTTGCAATAGCTCTTATAGCTGCTGGTCAAAGCTCTACAATCACAGGCACACTTGCTGGACAAATCGTAATGGAAGGCTACTTAAACCTTCGTATTCAGCCTTGGTTGCGGAGATTAATAACTCGTTTGTTGGCGATTGTTCCTGCTTTTTTGACCATTTACATCATGGGCGAAGGAGCAACAGGCGCACTTTTGGTACTTAGTCAAGTCGTTTTGAGTATGCAACTGGGTTTTGCGACTATTCCTCTGATACATTTTGTGAGCGATAAAGAAAAAATGGGCGAGTTCACTATCAAAACTTGGACAAAAATTTTAGCTTGGGTAAGTGCCGCAATTATCGTCAGTTTGAACATGAAATTGGTTTATGAAAAAATAAGTGAGCTATTTGCAGAAGGTGGTTCAAATACTTTTTTATTTAAAATAACCCTTATTCCACTCTGTATTTTTGCTTTATTTTTACTTTTATTTGTTTTGTTTGAGCCGTTTTTAGCACGAGTAAAACGGGAACAAATCTCACATCTGCACGACAACAAAGAAAAACTCGCTCTCGACGTACCTGTACAACAATATAAACGCATTGCGATTTCGGTAGATTTTTCAAAAATGGATTCTAAAACCATCAATCACGCCATTTCGCAAGGCAAAAAAGAGGCTGAATATTTACTTATTCATATTGTGGAAACGGCTGGCGCACGTTGGATTGGCGACGAAATCAAAGATTTTGAAACCAAATTGGATAAAAAATATTTGGAGGAATACGCTGCCGAACTGAAAGCCGTAGGCTATAATTGTGTAACAGAAGTTGGTTTTGGAAATCCCAAAGCTGAAATTCCTCGTTTGGTCGAAAAATTTCAAGGCGATTGCCTTGTTATGGGCGGTCACGGACATCAAGCGATTATGGACTGGATACTGGGAACAACCATAAGTGAGGTGCGACATAAGTTGAAAATTCCTGTTTTGATTGTACGGTAAT
>JANMGN010000403.1:0-8429 GCA_031374645.1 Chitinophagales bacterium
TTCGACTGTCACATCGGCTGCTACAATAGTGGTGTTTTGAACGGGATTAGTACAAGAGGAAAGAAGTAGTATCAATAGTAGTAGTGTGCAATATTTTTTTGAATTTTTCATTTTTTCATTTTTTGTAAACCTCTCAAAATAATAACGATTACTAAGAATTTTTAAACTCTTAGTAATCGGATTAAAACTACGAACTAACTTAGGGACTTATTTGGTGCTTTTTACAGTTAATCCTTTAAAAGCATTACCTAAATCTTCCATATCATGGCTAAATTCACTTTTGAATGCTTCCCATTTTTCTTTGGTATCTACTTTGTAGTCATCCATTTTTTTCTTCATATCTGTATTTTTTTGCTCCAATTCCATTATTTGTTTCTGATAAGTACCTTTTGCACTTTGCTTTTGCGTTTCGATTCGTACCTTAAAATCAGCTATTGCTTTGTCGTTTGCCGTAACTTTGTCAGCTGTTTCTTTTCGGTACGTTTCGATGTCCGCCAAATATGCTTTATTGGCTGCTTCCAAATCTTTGGTTGCTTGAGTTACTTCTTTTTGTGCATTTGATACTTTTTCGGCAGGGGTAGAAGTACAGCTTGTAATGGTTGCTCCTACTAAAATAATCGTGGTAGCAGCGAGGATAAAAATTAATTTTTTCATTTTTTTAGTGATTTTACTGTGTTTAAAATTTTTTTCAAAAAGAAATTACCGCCGCCTGAGAGTTGGTGGTAATTTCTGCAAAACGAAATAAAACAAAACAAAACGAACTTTTAAAGCGAGTTCATAAGGTCTTGAAATTCTTCTTTGGTTTTTCCTAATTTGATTTGTAGTTTGCCAAGCATTTCTTCTTTTTTGCCTTCTTCAAACATTAAATCGTTATCGGTCAGTATGGCAAATTGTGTTTTGAGCTTGCCTACTTGCTCATTCCAGTTTCCTTTGATTATGGTAGTATTCATCTTTAAAGTTTTAGTTGTGAATTAATTTTCACGATGCAAAGATGAGGACATTCGTTTTCTAAAGTGTTGTGGAATTATAGATTTAAGTTACATCTTTCATACTTTTGGTGAGAAATAGGCAAAAAAATAGGAATACGGAGCGTTATTGGCTCTGTATTCCTAAAATAAATGATTTGTATAAGTAGTTGTGCTAAAATTATCAATTGTTTCTATACGCCTATTTATAATGATTTTTAGACTTTATCTAGCTAAAAAAACCGTTCCTTTACTTTCTGTTGTTTTGTCATTCGTTTGAGTGACGCTTATATAATACGTATAGATGGCTTGTTCCATGTCTTTTCCAGAGCCGTTGAGTTTTCCATTCCAGCCTGTATCGAAATTTTTGCTTTCAAAAATTTTTGCACCGTAGCGGTCAAAAATAAGCATCGAATAATTTTTTATTTGCGCACTAAACGAAATCAATGGGCGAAATTCCTGATTTTCGCCACGTGGCGCAAAAGCATTGGGAATAAAAACGCCAGAAGTTTGCTCTACACAAACGGTATTAGAACGAGAACGAACTTTTACAGCTTTGCCATTCGGTAGCGTGTCCCAAGCATACGCCACTACATAATAGCAAATTTTGGCATTATCATCATTGCTCAAATCAAATTTATCGTTAAATTCATTTTCATTGGTTGTTGCCCATGCTTGCGATTCTATACCGTTCACAATTCGATACAGTTCGTATTCTATTTTATCAACTCCCTGCACATAATGGTCTGTCCAAGTCAAATTATTCACGCCAGAAGAAGCTATTTTCCCTGTAATATTCAGCGTATTAAAAGGTGCAAAAACATAATTATCGCATTTATCTAAGGCATAAATGCCATAATAAACAGTTTTTGAGCCTATTTCGGAATTTTTATCTGTAAAAGAAATCTCACCAGCAAGTGCTTTTGTTGGCAATGAAGCAATGTCTTTGAAATCGCTGCCTTCAATAGATTTTTTGATTTTTATACTATCTAAATCCGCATCGTTGTTCCAAATCCAAGTAAAAGAAGCCTCGCCTTTTGCATTTATATTAAGGTTTTTTACCAAAATAAAATCCGTAGGTTGTACAACGTCGCTTGTGATACAAGTTTCGTTTGTTTTAGAAAAATAAATAGGATTTTCTTTTTGCGTGGACTTTACATAAAAGCAATATTTGGTGTTGTCTTTCAAGTTTTTATACCTAAAAACGCTATCTTTTTCGGGCGCAGTTGCTATGAGTGCAAAATTTCCGTTGCCTTCTTTTATCCAAATTTCGTGGTTCAGTGTGCCACCTTTCCAAGCCTTGTATTTGTTCCAAGAGAGCAGAACAGAACGCTCACATTCGTCTTGCGTCGTATTGCTTTGGATAGTCGTGTGTGATTTTTCAAATAGGCTCGTGTTGCCGCATTTATCTTGTGAAATCACATAATACGTTTCTCGATTTTTGTCAGGTTGCACGTTTTTATCTATAAAAGTTGTACCCGAAAAAATAGTATCAATTGGTTTAGTTCCTGTTGGTGTTTGCTTATAGATGATGTATGAAGCTATATTTTTAGAAATACTCGGCTCCCATTTTATTTCTACTGCGCCTTTTTCAATAGAAACACTTTGCAAAGTGGGCAACTCAGGCGAGGCACTCGTCAGCGTATCTGAACTCAGCACGGGCAAACCTGGGCAATTTGCCTTGGTTTGTAAAAAATAATACCAATTTTCGCCTTGCGGATGCTTATGGTAGAATGTTTTTTGTGCTTGATTGGTTACCGCTTCCAATAAAATATAAGGTCCTTTTTGGTTTTTGCTCCCATAGACCAAGTAGCTAAAAAATACGCCACAGGTATTGTTAGGTAAATTCCATTTTACAGTGTCGTTTTGCACACACTTTATTTCTGGAGCTACAACTTGGCTTTTTGCAGCTATACTGCAAAGTATAAATAAGAAAAAAAGTATTTTACGCATGGTTTATTTTTTTCATCTTAAATTATTAAGGTACAGATTATCAATTGTTTAGCTTCTTAAAACGCTACAAATTTGGTTTTATTTCAAGTATATTTCTATATGAAACAATTTTTAATTTTTCATTATAAATTATACATTACTATTCATTAATTCCCCTGCGGTTTTTTCATATTTTCTTCAATATTTGGGTCAAGCTGATATGCTTTTGCACGAGCTTCATTGCTTTTCGCAACATTGCCAACGCCTGCATAAGCTGTCCCCAAGTCCCACCAACAGTGTGCGTTATTTGGGCTGACTTCTACACTTTTTGTGAACCATTCAAGTGCTTTTTGATTATTGCCACTTACACCATTTGCGACACCCAAAAGACGCAAAACTTCAGTATCTTTGGGCAAAATCTGATAGGCTTTTTCCAAATAAGGAATTGCTTTTAGGGCATCGTGGTCGTGTTCGCCTTTGTATTTTCCAGCATCACGATAAGTCATACCAAGATTGTTTTTCGCTTCTTGGTAAGTAGGATCTACCTTCAAACATTGTTCGTAAGCTGTGATAGATTTATCGTAATTTTTCAAGTAATTTTGAGCATTTCCAAGCAAAAGATACGCATTTCGATAGGTAGGATGTATTTTTATGGCTTTATCTAAGTGTGTAGTTGCTTTCAAAAGCATGGCATTTTTCTTTGCTTCGTCCTTTTCATTGAGCGATTGTGTAATTAGCTCTCCGCCAGATGCGTTTTGTAATTTCGCACTATTTTGAGAGGTTTCTACATCTGTCAAAAACAAAGTATAATTATCTTTCCAAGTAAAATTACGGGTAAATGTTTTTGCTGCAAAAAGAACACTTATCAGCGCAACAGTAGCCAATAGGGTAGTCGTATTTTTGAAAAAATGGTACAAAATATAAGCAATCGCCAAGCAAAAACCAACCGACGGCATAAACATAAAACGCTCTGACATATTTGTACCAATCGGAAAAGCAAGATTTGAAATAATCAACATCGTCAGCAAATAAAAAATGACACCAAAACCAATAACGCTTTTTGTTTTTAGGCTTTTAAATGCAAAATAAGTCAAACCAAGGTATAAAAACAAGCTCAAAAGCGCCATCGGGCTTGCAAAAGACATGATTTCTACGTGACGAGGATAGTAGTCGTGTGTCAGCGTAATAGGTGCAAATAGCAATTGTACGTACTTTCCCAAAGTGAAAATAATTGTCGCTAATTTTTCGCCTGCGCTAAAAGAAACATATTCTCCATTGACAAATTTTAGGTAAGGATTATTCATCAGTTCCATAGGCACTCCTCCGAATTGCCAGCCAATCACTGCGCCACGAATGGCTAAAAAAACGGCTGCGCCAGCCACCAAAGATAACGTTTGTTTGACGATAGTAGGAAATTCTGCTTCCGTGAAAAAATAATACGCCAAAGGAACTATCGCCAAAAACATAATCGCATTTTCTTTTGACATTAAGGCAATGAAAAATACTACGGCTGCCAACACGTGCCAATACAATTTTTGAGTGTCGTAAGCCTTTAAAGAAAAATATAGGGCTGCCAAACTTCCCAAGAGTGCCATGATTTCATCACGTCCTTTGATATTCGCAACGGCTTCGGTATGTATCGGGTGTACGACAAAAAGTATAGTTGCTAAAAAAGAAACGACATTCATTACACCATCGCCTCGACTGCGGAGTAGCCTGCGTAAAGTCAAATACAGCAAAACCGAGGTAATCAAGTACCAAAATACATTGAAAAAATGCCCAATAAATTTCGGATATTCCAAAATCGTATTTCCTGCGGTATCGACCATGGCATTGCCACTTTGGTCTTTTTTTGCAGAGCCGAAAATCTGATTTTCAACCGCAAACATCAGCAATGTGAACGGACGATAACGTCCGCCAGACACCAAAGCCGCTTTTCCTTCTTCTTTAAAAAAGCCAAAAAAAGTATCTTTTCCTAAAATACCTCCTGCGCCACTCACGCCACGTGTCGTGTACATATTATCATAAATAACAATTGCATCGTCTTGCGTGTAGTCATGAAAAAGCGTATTGGCATAAAGCAAAAATCCTAATATTGCAATTAAAGCGATATTTAGACGAACATCACTGAGCCAAGTAGGTATATTTCTGACGATATTGTTAGCCGTTGTAGCAACAGTAGGTTGATTGCTTTTTTTTGTAAGCGTTTTTGCCATTTTGTAATTTTTTGATATTAAAATCAGATATAAAGTGTAAAGTTATCGAATTTTTGAATTTTACAAGATTTTTATGCTGCAAAAAATATTTTCAAAGCAAATATTTTAAGTTTGTAACAAAAAAAACTGTTGAGTGCTTACATAAAAGTACCCAACAGTTCTCAGAAACTATCTTACGCCAAAGAGATTACGCATTTGTTTCATCAATACGTTCTATGCCTTCCTCTGTATTTTCGTTTATGTTTTCATTTTCTGCAAGTGGCTTTTCTGCGGTTTCTTGCTCTGCAAAATAACTGCGTTGGAACAAAATCAGGGTCGCTACACCGACTGTAATTGCGGCATCTGCAACGTTAAAAACAGGTTGAAAAAACTGATAGCGAGTACCTGCATTGGGTAAAAAATTTGCTAAAAAACTTCCTTCATTGGGCATCCAAGCTGGATAAACACCTTCTACTAAGGGGAAATAAAACATATCGACCACTCTGCCGTGCAAAAATGTTCCATAACCGCCTTCGGGAGGAAAAAGTTGCGCCAAATCTCCACCGTGCATTTCTGGAACAGAATCATTAAAAATCATTCCGTAAAAAGCACTGTCTATGATATTACCAAGCGCACCAGCCAAAATCAGTGAAAAACTAAGTACCAATCCAACCGAAGCATTTGCTTTTATAAGGCTTCGGATGTAATATATCAAAAATCCTACGGCAACAATACGAAAAAGGCTCAATGCTAATTTGCCATAATCACCACCAAACTCCATCCCAAAAGCCATACCTGGGTTTTCTACAAAGTGTATCAAAGCACGCTCCATTCCGAAAATCTTATACTCCTCGCCCAGTAAAAAATGTGTTTTTACATATATTTTTACCGCTTGGTCTATGATTAAAATAAATAATATCAGGCTAAATGCTAAAATGCTTTTATTTTTCAAAATCAAATTTTTCTATACAGTTAATAAAGCACAAAGAAACGAATTTTTTTAGATAATATAATTAGTACTCATGAAAATTTTCATAGTTTTGGAGCTTTATTAAAAGGAATCGCTACAATCTGCAGACTATAGCGATTTTTTTGAAACGTATCAGATTATAGATTTTTGTTATCAAATAAATAAATAAAATATTGTTCTTAAAATTGAATAAATATTATATACTCCCTATTTGATTTTTCAAAATAAAATTGTATCTTTGTTTTATAATTTTGCAAAATTAAAGTTAATCGTAAAACGCAACAGCTTACGAGACAGCATGCATATATTGTAAAAATAATTTCTAACCAATCAGTGAGCAAATAAATGCGAACCCAGACGATAGCCCTTTGTTAATGGAACGAGAGGTACTTCAAACAGATTTGTACGAAACTATTCGCTGTATAAGTGTACGATATTTGGATGAAGGCAATAGTATTGCCGCTGAAAATTTTTTATTGGCGCAGCCAGAGCCTTCTTTCAAACGCACTGTTTACAGTTTGAAAATAAAAAGAGGCGATTATCAAGGAGCAAGAGATTTACTCAATACTTTGCCTGTTCAATCTGAATATGATGAGCAATTTAAGCAAATACAAGACATCAATCTAAAAAGATATAACTTTGAAGTCCAATATGAACTAAGCACGGCAGAAGAAATTTTTCTAACGAATATTGCTAACGAAAATTCTATCAATAGTGGCTATGCACGTGCTATACTGGATTTGTTGCTTGGCTACAGGGAATACAACGAAGACAAGTCCGCTTACAGAAATCAAAGTGACTATAATAAAGCAAAAATAAAGGCAAATACGAGAAAAGAAACAATATTTGTTGCTCCGAATCCTATTCAGGACGATGTCATGTATGTTTATACCAAAGATAGTAAAATTAGTAATGGTAAAATACAACTGACCAATCTATTAGGAAGAATTGCTTTTGAGCAAGTATTTACCGCTACTTCTTTTGATAAAATTACAGTAGAAGTACCGCACTTAGAACCTGGCTTGTATGCTATTCGCATCACAGATGGTGATTTAGTTTTGCACGAAGCTAAAATTTCTATTTTAAAATAATCCAAATTAGTCACTTCATAGTAGTTCCGATTTTTTCGGAACTACTATTTTAATTTTATACTATTACTATGAAAAAGATACTATTATTTTATTTTATATGCTTCAATGTTGTTTTATTTGCTCAACCCACTCGTTATTTTTCTAAATCTTTTAACTATGGAAAATTTGAAGTTGGTGCAAAATTAGATACTTGCTCGGATGGGATTATTATAGGTTCTTGGAGTACTGGTGGGAAGTTTTCTACAGACATCATCAAAACAGATTTTAAAGGTAATCTCATCTGGAAAAAATCAAGAGTAGGATGGGATATGTTTGATATGCAAGTAATCAAAGATACTATTTATTATTCTGCTAATATTTATGATACGGATGGTAAAAAAGATATTTTATTTGAAGCAATTTCAGCAATCAATGGAGATAGTATTTTTTCAAGACAATATGACTTTGACAATACTGTTGTAGGGAGAGGCTTTGAATTTGCAGCAACTGGAGATGGCGGTTTTGTTCTTTTTGGTATCCGTTATTTTGATTTTTTTATTAATACTGACCAATTAGTTGTACTTAAAATAGACCGATTAGGCAATGAAGTTTGGAAAAAACAAGTAGAAGTAAGTAAAAATATGAGGCAATTTGGAATTGACGGAATAGATAAAATAGATAAAGATGAATTTTTATTGAAATATGATGGTTTTATAGAAAATGACCCTGATCCCATGTACGCTGGTAATACGATAGTAAAGAAAACATTTTTCACTACGATAAGGGGAAAAGATGGCGTACAATTAAAAAATAATAGAATATGGACGGATAGTTTGCAAGAAACTTCTATGTTGCTTGCACCTATAAGTGGTAAAAGGTATTTGGCAGACTTGCACATGTTTAGCGATACTTCTATAATAGGACAAAACGAAAATTGGGCAAATCAAACCGCTCTATTAGATTCTAATTTTCAGTACATCAGCAAAGGTTATAGGTTTTTGCATAGATATACTTCCCATACCATAAAATTTAAAGAGTTAAAAGATGGCACTTTTATGGTTTGCGGACTAAACAGAAACAACGATACGCTTACTACAAAATATAGAGGCGGACCATGGATAGCACACTACGACGCAAAGGGATTTTTACTATGGGACAGGATAATTATAGATTGGCGATATGCTAATTACCCTGATGACCTTTCTTTCTTTTATGACATGGAAATAATGGGCAATGGAGATATAGTACTTTCTGGTTCTTTTGTCAATAGTCCGTTAAAGAATTAAGCAGCAATTCT
>JANMGN010000207.1:0-4721 GCA_031374645.1 Chitinophagales bacterium
GAGCTAAATTTGAAGTTCAATGCAGCGCATTGGGCTGAAAATTTAGAGAAGTATAGCTTTTAATAGGCAAGCAGAAAACACAAGTTATTATTTACACGTTACTTAGCACTTATATTTTTAATTTTAACAAAAAAACACAAGTAAAAGGAATTTATGGATAATAAAAAATTGGTTGATATAGATAAAATTATCAACGAAAAGGCAAAAAATATACCTGGCTTTGTACGAAGAATTATTGCAAATTACCTCAAACGAATTGCACATCAAGACGAAGTAAATGCCGAAATATTAAAACTCAAAGACCGCTATGAAAATGATTTTGCCGATGGAACTTTCGATATTTTTCACCCAAAATTGACCGTAGAAGGTCTGGAAAATGTACCTAAAACAGGAGGCTGTATTATCGCTGCAAATCACCCTTTGGGCGGACTCGATGGCATCATTATGATGCACGTCATTGGCGGCGAAAAGAAAGGAATCAGAAAAGATATTCGCTTCATTGTCAATGATTTATTGATGAATTTGAAAAATTTTGGCGCACTTTTCGTTCCTGTAAATAAGCTCGGAAAAAATCCCAAAGAATACCTCCAAAATGTAGATAAACTCTATGCGAGTGATGCTTGTGTACTGATTTTTCCTGCGGGTCTTTGTTCTCGAAAACAAGAAGATGGAAGGATAGAAGATTTAGTATGGAACAAAGGTTTTATTGCGCAATCTATCAAGCAAAAAAGAGATATTATTCCTTGCCATATCGAAGGAAGAAACTCTAATTGGTTCTACAATTTATCAAAAATCCGTACCAAATTAGGGATAAAATTCAATATCGAAATGATGTATCTTGTAGATGAAATGTTTCAACAGCGAGGTCGTGATATTAAATTCGTTTTTGGAAAACCTATTCCTTGGCAAACGTTTGATAAATCAAAGACACCTGTGGAATGGGCGCAAGAAATGAAAGCACACGTATATGCTTTGGGTGGTAAAGGAACAATTAAGTTTTAAAAAAAGTATATTTCCTTGTTTTTTAGCGAAAATTCGCAGAAAAACCACGCTTAAATTTTGATATTTTTAGCTCAAAAGGCAACTTCAAAGCATTTTACAAGCAAAAATTAGTAGTGTTTTCTTGTTTTTCAAAAAAAACGTTCTGTCAATACATGGATAGAACGTTTTTTTTGTTATTTTTGCAAATAATACTTTTAAAAATATCATTTTGCAAATTTTATGAAGCCGATAATTGCGCCAATAGACAAAACGCTACTCAAAAAAGAACTTACCAAAGAACGTTTTATTCGCTATACGAATAAAGGGAACAACGAATTATACGTCTTAAATCACCACAACTCACCTCATGTGATGCGTGAGATTGGGCGTTTGCGGGAAGCTGCGTTTCGTGGTGCTGGCGGTGGAACAGGCGAAGAAATTGATATTGACCACAACGATACTTGCGAAAAACCATATCAGCAACTCATCGTTTGGGATCCGAGAGATGAGGTAATTGTTGGCGGCTATCGTTATATTTTTGGTCCAGATGCGTTTTTAGAAAATGGCGAAATCAACCTTTCTACTACCCATTTATTTCATTTTTCTAAGCAATTTGTGAGCGAATATTTACCTGTCACAATAGAATTGGGGCGTAGTTGGGTGCATCCTGAGTATCAGCCGACAGCCACAAGTCGCCGTGGAATTTTCACGCTTGATAACCTTTGGGACGGTCTTGGCGCACTGACTTTGATGTATCCTTCGGTCAAATATTTTTTCGGAAAAGTAACCATGTACGACCGTTACAACAAAGAAGCAAGAGATATGCTAATGTCTTTTATGGATTTCTACTTTCCTGATAATCAGCAACTTGTAACGCCAATTCATCCTTTGGAAAGGACTTTTCCGAGCGAAAATTTCAGACATCTTTGGGAAGGGAATGCCTATAAAGAAGGGCATAAAAACCTTACACAAGGCGTACGTGCTTTGGGCGAAAATGTTCCTCCTTTGATAAATGCTTATATGAATTTGAGCCTTACGATGAAGACATTTGGCACATCTATCAATGACGAATTTGGAGATGTAGAGGAAACAGGTATTTTGATAAAAATTGAAGATATTTACGAAGATAAATTGACAAGGTATCAAAAGCGTTCGTAAATTATTTAGAAACAAACAAAAATGTTGATTATTGGATACTTTTATTCATCATTCATCATTAAATAATTCAGCATTCAGTATTATGGAAAATCAACTGGTACGTAGAATTACGTTAATTTCGGCAATTACGCTGGTCGTAAGTTCGGTCATTGGGTCGGGTGTATATAAAAAAGCGGGTAAAATGAGCCTTGAATTGGGTTCGCCAAAACTGGTCTTATTGGCTTGGGTATTGGCGGGCGTAGTAAGTCTTTTTGGAGCTTTGAGCAATGCCGAAATCGCAGGAATGATGGCTGATTCTGGTGGCGAATATGTTTATTTCAGACGTATTTATGGTCGTTTTATGTCATTTATTTTTGGTTGGAGTATTTTTTCCATTATAAAAACAGCTTCGGTTTCGAGTATCGCTTACGTATTTGCACAATCACTAAACAACATTATCCCTTTGCCGCATTTGCCAGAGGCGATTGAAAAAATGCAATTTTGGATTTTTATGCCTTTCCAAGATTTTGGTATAAAAGCCGTAACGATTTTACTCATCGTAGGACTTACCATTTTAAATACACGTGGACTAAAAGGCGGCGAATTATTCAGCAATTGGATAACTCGTTTGGTTATTTTAGGCTTGACATTGATAGTTGTGACAGGTGTTTTTTCGGGACATGGAAGCATCGAAAATCTAACTACACCTTCTACGACTTATGTCGAGCGTTCTTGGACAGATATTACCTTGATAAGCTCCCTTTTTACAGCAATGTTGGCTGCATTTTGGGGCTATGAAGGATGGAATACGGTAGGTTTTCTCGGCGGAGAAATCCAAAATCCGAATAAAAACCTTCCTTTGGCTTTGTTCGGAGGACTTTTAATCGTGATGACAGCTTATATTTTAGTAAATGCAACCTATCACTATTTGATGCCTATCGACGACCTGATGCAAATTGGGCAAAAAGGAAGCAATAAAGTAGCGGCTATCGAAGCAATTCGGACGTATGGAGGAGATTTGGGAAGCCAATTTTTATCTTTAATTATTTTGATTACTACTTTGGGCTGCACGAATAGTACGATTATTATGCCGCCACGTATGTATTATGCAATGGCAAAAGACGGTTTATTTTTTCCTGCCGCAGCACAAATTGACCCTGTTACCAAAACACCCAATAATGCACTTTGGATGCAATGCGTTTGGGCTTGTGCTTTGGTGCTTTCGGGCAACTTTGACCAATTGACGGATATGTTGATTTTTGCAGCATTTTTCTTCTATGGCGCAACTGCTTTG
Source organism: Chitinophagales bacterium (assembly GCA_031374645.1). Taxonomy (GTDB): domain Bacteria; phylum Bacteroidota; class Bacteroidia; order Chitinophagales; family Saprospiraceae; genus CANHEE01. The sequence goes on from JANMGN010000207.1 coordinate 3,413, forward strand.
GGCGTGTTTATTTTAAGAGTAAAAGAACCAAATGCCGAGCGTCCGTACAAAACTTGGGGCTACCCAATAGTACCGGCTCTTTTTGTTTTATTTTGCATTACATTGATTGTCAATACCTTATGGAAAAGTCCAGAAGAATCTGGTAAAGGTTTGTTTTTGATGTTGAGTGGTCTTCCATTTTATTACCGTTGGACAAAAGAGAAATGGGCATTGTGGGCAAGTATAATATTTGCAGTAGTGTTAGTAGCGTATTTCGTATTGGGATAAAAATAATTTCTAAAAAAAACCATAAGATTATGTATAATCTTATGGTTTTTTTTGCTTTGCTTGGTGTTCGCTATGAAACAGTACTCTACTGCCTTGAATAGCACGCAACACCGAAGCAGAAAAATTATCCAAACCGCTGTACCTGAAAATGTAGCGGTTTTGTTTTTTGAAAAAATAAAAAAAGGAGTATCTTTGTAAGGTAAAATAATATCTTATGCCTTGTAAGTTGAGCGACAAGCATTTTTTCTTTTGAGAAAATGAAAAAAAAGCCTATATTTGCAGCAAAATAAATCTTCTATTATGTTAGAAACAATCATAACACCAAATGACACTAATTTTTTATTGTCATTGCCACAACAATTTGTAGGGAAAAAGATAAAAGTCTTGATGTATTCAATAGATGAAATTATAGGGCCAATAATTGTTGAAAAACCTAAAAAGGTATCTCAATTTCGTGGTCTTTTCACAAAAGAAGAAGGGCTGCAATTTCATAATTACTTGAACGAAAGTCGCAACGAATGGGAAAAATCTATCTGATAGATACGAATGTAATCATAGATTATACCAGCAATTTGCTTCCAGAAGCAGCTATCGATTTCGTGGAACATCTATTTGAAAATGAGTTTCAAATATCGAATATCACATTTATTGAGGCTTTGGGCTTCAATGAAAAACCTGACAAATTACAACAATTAGAAGCGTTTTTAGATTTAGCCACCATTATTTCACTTGATGGTTTGGTTACAAAAACAACCATTGAATTACGTCGCCAAAGAAAAATAAAATTACCAGATGCAATTATTGCCGCAACCGCTTTGGCTTATAATCTGACTTTAATAACACGAAATTCAAAAGATTTTGAACGAATTACAGACCTAAAAGTTGTTAATCCCTATGATTTACGGTAGATAGACGAACAACGTTTGTCGCCTTGATTTGCCTTGCTTGGTATTCGCTATGAAACAGTACTCTACCGCCTTGAATAGCACGCAACAACGAAGGACAAAACTATCACAAACCGCTGTACCTAAAAAATACAGCG
>JANMGN010000424.1:0-11327 GCA_031374645.1 Chitinophagales bacterium
CAAACTTTTTTGATATTTTTTTCAAAAAAAATAAAACAAATAGTAAGGTAATTTAGAAAAAATTTTACCTTTGTAGAAAATATACTTACTATGACTTATACTACTGCCGAGGAACGCCTCCTTACTGACCTTTCTAAAAAATTAGGACAAGCTCCTTCGCCTATGTTTCGGGAAGATGCAATCCAACAAATAGCTGATTTACAACAAGTTATACGCTATCACGAGTGGCGTTATTATGTTAAAAATGACCCTACGATTAGTGATTTTGAGTACGATACTTTGTATAAAAAATTGCAAGGATTAGAAGCGCAATATCCTGATTTGATGACTTCCGACTCGCCTACCCAGCGTGTTTCGCCTGATTTGACTGATGGTTTTCCTTCGGCAGCGCATCTTACACCGATGCTTTCACTTGATAATTCTTACAATGAAGAAGACCTAAATGACTTTGATGCACAGATAAAAAAATTGACTGGTTTAGCGGCAGAAACAGATATTGAGTATTGTGTAGAACCAAAATTTGATGGTGGCACGATTGCTTTGGTGTATGAAAATGACCAACTCGTGCGTGGCGCAACTCGTGGAAATGGCGTGCAAGGCGAAGATATTACGAACAATTGTCGTGCGATGCGTACTATTCCTCTGACGGCAATTTTTTCTAAATTGGGTATTCAAAAAGCGGAATTACGAGGCGAAGCCCTGATAAAAAAAGATACTTTCGATAAAGTGAACGAACTCCGTGCGCTCGAAAATCAAACGCTTTTTGCCAATCCGAGAAATGCCGCAACGGGCGCATTTAAAGTAAAAGACAGCAAAGAAGTAGAAAAAAGAGGTCTGGAAGCATTCATCTATCAGCTTGGTTTTGCGGTGGACAAAGACGGCAACGATGTGCGTACTCAATTCGCAACGCACGACGAAACAATTGCCTTGCTCGGAAATCTTGGTTTTAAGATACCTGAAAATAACAAAGAGCGAAAAGTATGTAAAAACATAGCAGAAGTTGTTGATTTTTGTAACAATTGGCAAAAAAACAGAGAAGAATACGGCTACGAAATAGACGGAATGGTCGTGAAAGTAAATGATTTTGCGTTGCAAAATAAATGCGGCTACACCAGTCATCATCCTCGTTGGGCGGTTGCGTTCAAATTTAAGGCAAAACAAGCGACTACAAAACTCCTCAATGTGGAGTTTCAAGTTGGAAAAGTAGGAAATGTTACGCCTGTTGCAAAGCTCGAACCTGTACAATTGGCTGGAGTTATGGTTTCCTCTGTGTCGCTACACAACGAAGATTTTATCAAAGGAAAAGATATACGCATTGGCGATACGGTTTTGGTCGAGCGTGCTGGCGACGTTATACCATATATAGTGAAGACGATGGAAGATTTGCGTGATGGTAGCGAAAAAGTCATAGATTTCCCTACGCATTGCCCAACTTGCTCGACTTTGCTTACTCGTGCAGAAAAAGAAGCGGCTTGGCGTTGCGAAAATGAATATTGTGATGCAAAAGTGATGCAAAAACTCATTTTCCACGTCAGTAAAGATGCTATGGACATTGAAGGATTGGGGAAATCAGTAGTGGAGCGTTTTTATGACCTCGGAATGTTGAATAATATTGCAGATATTTATCGTTTGGATTATGAAAAAATAGCTACGATGGACGGTTTCGGAAAACGTTCGGCTGATAATATGAAAAGTTCTATTGATAAGGCAAAATCTAACCCGATTCATCGTTTTTTACATTCATTGAGTATTCATCATTTCGGAAAAAAAGTTTCAAAATTAATAGCAGCTGAAATTAAGCACGTTTTAGATTTACAAAATTGGCAAGCTGAAGATTTTACCAATATTAAAGATGTTGGACCAGTCGTAGCAGAAAATGTAATCAAGTATTTTGCCAACGAAAAAAATATCACAATCTTAAAAGAAACCGAAGCACTTGGTGTTAATTTTATACAAACAGAAGAAGATCAAAAACCAGCATCAGCCAGCGAAGGTGTTTTTGTAGGAAAAACAATTTTATTTACAGGAAGTTTGACACAATACACTCGTGAAACGGCAGAAGCAGCAGCAGCGGCACAAGGCGCAACAATTGCAAGTGGCGTGAGCGCAAAGTTGAGTATTTTGGTAGTAGGAGAAAAGGCTGGGTCAAAACTCGCAAAAGCGCAAAAACTCGGTACTGTACAGATTTTGAATGAGCAAGAATTTGCGGAGATAATGGCGGAGATTAATGAATAATGAATAATGAATAATTTAATGTCCAAGCACTTCATAATCAATATTTTATGCTTTTTAAGTAGTTGGGCTAAAATAATCATAATTTTTTCAAAGGGAAGTCGTTGTAAAATAACAACGTAACTTCCTTGCAGTCAGTTACTTATGTTATTTTACAACGCCAAAAAAATTACTGATTATTTCTATACGCCTACTTACAAAACTATTCTAAAATTCAGTTGAGATAAAAATTACCTTTTTAGCATATTTATTTTCATGGCAAAAAGAAGCAAGAAAAATAAAAAAATAGTTAATTCGCACGATGCTTTTTTCAAAAGCACTTTTTCCTATCTGGATATAGCGCAAAGTTATATTACAAATTTTATGGATAAAAACCTTGTGCAGAATATTGATTTGCAAAGCCTTACATTAGATTCTACGAGCTATATAACGCCTGATTTGGAAGAGTTTTTTGCAGATTTAGTCTGGGAAGCAAACTATAAAAAAAGCAAAATCAAAATTGCATTTTTATTTGAACATAAAAGTTATGTTGTAGCTCATCCGCACATACAATTGTTGCGTTATATTCTTGAACATTTGGAAAACCAAATCAAGAATAAAGAAAATTTGACTATTGTGATTCCAATTATTATCTATCACGGCAGTGATGAATGGAAAAGTCGCTCTTTTTATGATTATTTTGGAGAAATTGATAATATTTTGAAACAATACATTCCAAATTTCAATTATCAGCTCACAAATCTTGGAAACTACACTGACAATGAGTTGATAGCGATGGATATGGGAAAATTGCTAAATGTATTTTTAGCAATGCTTCATATTAGAGATTTACAATATATTCGTAATAATTTTGAAACTATTTTTATAGCTGCAGAAAAATATTTACCAGAAAGTGGAAACTTTTTACGTCTAATTTTTGTATATTTGTATAAAAATATAGACCTTAGCGGTAATGAAATGCGAAATATCGCTAATACTATCCAATCACCTATAAAAACATTTGCAATGAGTACTTACGATTCTATATTAGACCTCGGTATCGAGAAAGGTATCGAGAAAGGTATCGAGAAAGGTATCGAGAAAGGAGCAACTGAAAAAGAAATCAAAGTTGTGACCAATATTCTGATAGAATTTCCAGAATGGGACGATGAAAAGATTGCAAATTTAGCAACTTCTACCATCGAAACCGTAAAAAAAATCCGTACAGAAATAAAAAAATCAGAAGATGACCTTAAAAGCTAATCTTTATGAAATTTAAAGCCATTATTAAGCTATTACTGAGCTAACTAATGGCTTTTTTTATGGTGAATAATTTTTGGTACGCTATAGTCAAAAATCATAATTTTATTTTTCTCCTCCTTAAAAGCTATAATTTCTACTAAATTTATTACCTTTGTGCTTCCAAATATCAATTTCAAAACAAAACATTACGTACTTTGCTTAGTCTTTTTCGTACCAATCAGCTTTTGGCAAATATATTACTTCTCGGATATGTCTTTCTTCTTCGAAGCAGTATTTTTACCTCATCGGTTATGCCTATGCGACCGCAGGGAATCCTATCGCATGAAATAATAGAACGCCTTGGTAATCAACATTGGATAGAGCCTATTTCAGCATTATTCTTAGTTTTTATACAAGGTGTAATGATAAATTTTTTGGTTTTCAACTACCGCATTACAGGAGAACAAAGTCTTTTTCCTGGTTTATTTTATATCCTTCTGACAAGTACACTAACTCCTTTTTTGGGTCTAACAAGCACTTTATTAGCTAATACCTTTATAATACTGAGCTTTTTTGAGCTATTTGTGTCTTATCGAAAACCTTCGGCAGCTACTAATATATTCAATGTTGGAATGTCGCTTGCAATAGCCAGTTTTTTCCAATTTTCAATAGTCGTATTCTTACTTTGGGGCATTATCTGTATAAATAGCCTTCGTTCGGGTAGTATCAAAGAAGGACTTATGCTTTTGGCAGGTTTTATTGTTCCTTACTTCTTGCTCGGGACGGTATATTTCCTAACAGATAGCTTCCATATTTTTTGGAACGAACAATTTGGAAAAAATATCGCTCTTTTTAATTTCGTAGGCAATAAAAATTGGTTTACGGTGGCGAGCTATAGTTTTTTCTTTTTGTTGCTTGCATTTGTTATCATATCGCAAGGATTTTACTCCTCTAAGCGAAGCATACAAGCACAAAAATATCAAACTATATTGTACTGGGTGCTAATTTTTGCAGGTTTTACTGTGCTTTTTCAAGCGAAAATAGGTTTGGATAGCTTAATTTTATTAGCGCCATCGGTAGCAATATTCCTAACCTATAATTTTCTCAATTTCAAGACGCAAGTTGGCGAAGCCATTCATTTATTATGGTTGCTGACTGTACTAATTATACAATACCACTCTTTTTTAGGTTTTTAAAAAATATATATACAATGAAATTTGGTGTAGTTCTTTTTCCTGGCTCTAACTGCGATGATGATATGATGCACGTATTGGGCAATGTAATGCAAGCAGAAGTTCGTAAATTATGGCATAAAGACCAAAATTTAGATGATTTTAATACAGAAGATTGTATCATTTTACCAGGCGGCTTTTCGTATGGCGACTACTTGCGTTGTGGTGCTGTTGCTCGTTTTTCCCCAATTATGCAAGCCGTTGTTGATTTTGCAAATAGAGGCGGATACGTTTTCGGTATATGCAACGGCTTCCAAATTTTGTGCGAATCTGGTTTATTGCCAGGTGTACTTTTGCGAAACGAAAATCAAAAATTTATTTGTAAGAATATTTTTTTAAAAACAATAACCAACAAAAGTTTGCTTACAGCTGATTTAGATAAAAAACAAGCCTTAAAAATTCCTATCGCACACGCCGAAGGTCGTTATTTTGCAGACGAAAAAACACTCGATACTCTTGAAAAAAACAATCAAATATTGTTCAAATATTGCGACGAAAACGGGAAAATAACAAAAGAAGCAAACCCTAACGGTACATCAAGAAACATAGCTGGTATTTGTAACACAAAACGCAATATATTCGGTATGATGCCACATCCTGAGCGTGCTTCCGAAAGTATTTTGAGCAATGAAGATGGCAAATTACTGTTCGCTTCCCTACTCAATGCTACTGTTTTGGCTTAAAAAATAAAAAATGCTCCTATATTCTGGCATATTAACAACAATACTACTAATATATGGTGCAATTTGCGCTACGTTTTACTTATTGCAAAATTTCTTTTTTTTTAGACCAGAAAGGCTACCAAAATACTTCCAATATCAATACCAATTTCCGTTTACAGAAGAACACTTTGATATGGAAGATGGCGGTTACGTAAACGGTATTCATTTTAAAGTTCCGAACAGCAAAGGCGTTGTATTCTACCTCAAAGGCAATTCTCGAAGTATCAAAGGTTGGGGCAAATTCGCAAGAGATTTTGTCGGAAAAGGCTATGATTTTTTTATGATGGATTACCGAGGCTTTGGCAAAAGCAGAGGCGAACGCAGCGAACAGATTTTGTACAGCGACGCTCAAACTGTTTACAAATGGCTAACAGAACAATATCCCGAGCAAAATATTGTAGTATATGGGCGTTCGCTTGGAAGCGGAATTGCTGCACGAATCGCTTCGTGGAATAGTCCCAAAATGCTCATTTTAGATTCTCCGTATTATAGTTTTATTGGTCAAATTTTTCGTTCGGGTGGTTTTATTTTACCATTAAAATGGATTTTGAAATATAAAATCCGTACAGATTATTTTATAAAAAAAGTAAATTGTCCCATCTTTTTCATTCATGGCACAAAAGATAGGCTCATTTCTTGCAAAGATAGTGTAAAACTAATGGCTCGAAATCCTGAAAAAGCACAACTTTTTTTGATAGAAAAGGCTGGTCATAACAACCTAACAGATTTTCCAGAATACCACGAACACCTCTACGATATTCTGAACGACGAAACTGTGCAGCTAAAATCTTTACCATCTTAAAGTTTGTGATTTACAAATTTATGCTTCCATCTTTTATGCGACCACAACCAATCTTCAGGCTTTTTTTCTATAATTTTTTCTAATTTCTCAGCATATATCTTTGAAATTTCTTCTGGCGAAAAACCACTTGGATTTGAAATCAAAAGAGAAAGCTCACTTTCATAAAAACCTCTTCTAATTCGCTGTGTATCAAGATAATAAATAGGAAAATTACTTGCATTTGCTATAGTGCCTACACCATGTAACCAAGCCGTATCTTGTCCCAAAAACGTAAGCCAATGCGTTGTTTTCATATTACTTGGAGATTGATCACCCATGAGAACATACACACAAGTATTACTTTTATTTTCCTCTAAAATCCGACGTGTTTCGTAAGTCGCAGCGAGGTTCATTCCAAGAAATGACCGCTTTCTATTAAGGTATTTTTCTACTTTTTTGTTGCTCAGAGGCTTATAAATACCAATCATTTTGTGCTGAAACCAAATACTCCAACTCACTACGCCCCATTCCCAATTGCAATAATGTCCACCAACTAAAACAATACTCCGTTGCGCTTCAAAATCAGCAGTTGTAATTTCTGGATTGATAATTTTGTAGCGTTCTCGAAATGTTTTTTCCGACATAGACAGCCCTTTTATTCCTTCTACCGTCACGTCGCAAAGATTTTTATACGCACCATCTATCAAAAACTGTATTTCCACCTCGCTTTTTTCAGGAAAACTATTGCGAAGATTGTTTTCAATAACTTTTTTACGGTATTTAAAAATATTTTTGAAAATAAAAAATAAAAAGTCAGACAACGCATAAACGGCTCGAAAAGGCAATATCGAAAATAATGCTACGCCTAAGCGGACAAAAAAAACTGCAAACATTTTTTGAGAACTTTATTTTGTACTAAAATTTGGAATATAATGCTTTTATTAATTCTGTTACAAATGTAAGCAATTTTATGAAATCGTCAAGGCTACAACTATCATTTTTGCCAATTTATACGATTTTTGTTTTAAAATGAGAAAAATAAATTTTGCAAAAGTGAGAAAAAAGCGTAACTTTATATAAATTTAAAATACAATGGCAGCATTAGCAAAACAAGGTAATACTTATCAATTAACTTTTTCAGTAGATTTACTTTCTGACAAATACATAAAAAAAATCATGGAACTCATTGATTATGAACAAATTGTACGTAAGAATAAAATGAACGAAGATGATGCAGAAGAATTATCAGAGCAATTAAAATCGGATTGGTGGCAAGCCAATCAAGAGCGAATTATCGAAAAAATTAATACAATATAATGAGGATAATTGTAGATACAAATATTATTTTCTCTGCATTACTACATTTTCCTAATCATTTTGCTAATACGATATTTGAAGGAGAGTATGAATTTTATACGCCACACTTTGTGATTGTAGAATTATTCAAACATAAAGAACGAATTATTCAACGTAGCAAAATGTCAGAAACTGATGTGTTAGAAATACTTTACCGTTTGTTAAAAAATATTCAGCTCGTAAATGATGACAATATAAGTAACGCATCATGGAAAAAAGCATATCAACTTTGCCATACCGTTGATAAAAAAGATACTCCTTATGTTGCTTAGCAATAGAACTGGAAGCACAACTATGGTCTTCTGATAAAAAACTCAAAAATCATTTGCGAAGCCAAGATTTTGACCAATTTGGGGATTAACAATAGCATTAATAAAAGAAAAATAGAAAAGGTTGTTGCTTTGGAGCAATAACCTTTTCTATTTTTGTAAAGTAAGTTTGAGCTAAAATATCAATTATTTTACTCCAGTTACTAAACAAAAAAAACGTTGCTTCTTTTGAAAACAACGTTTATAAAAAGTATGAAAAACAAAATCTAACTTCGCATGAAAAAATAATGGCTTTCAAATATATAGACAATAACTTTCAAGAATTGGTTGCACGCATAAAATAAATGATCTATTTTTACGACTAAAAATGAAAGATTAAAAAATTAATAGAATGGATAAAAACATACTTCGACAAATCATGTCGCAAACTATCAATATAGCTGACGACGAATGGGAGGCTTTTGAGCCTTATATTTTTAATAAAAAAATCAAAAAAAAGGAGATTTATCTACAAGAAGGCGCTATTAGTACCGAAATTGGTTTTGTAACAAGCGGTTCTTTTCGTCAATACTATATGATAGACGGCGTAGAAAAAACAACTTTTTTCTTTTTTGAAAATAGTTTTGTCTGCGATTACGATAGCTTCCTGACCCAAAGACCTTGCGACCACTACATAGAAGCGATGGAAGATTGCGAAGTGCTTTATTTCCACCGAGAAGTATTGCAGCGTTTGTATCGTTTATATCCCAAATACGAAACATTCGGACGTTTGATAGCCGAAAATGTTTACCTATGTACCAAGGAACGTTTGGGGCATTTTCTGCTAAATACGCCCGAAGAACGCTACAAACATTTTATGCGAAGCCACGAAGCAGAGCAAATTTTGCAGCGTGTTCCACAACATTACATCGCTTCTTACTTGGGAATAACACCTGTTTCGCTCAGTCGCATACGTGCGAGAATTATACATGAAAAGCAAATAGATAAAAAATCACTCGTTGTGCATTAAATTCTTAACATAAGTTATCGTTTTGAGGTATTTTCTGCCTATACCTTTGTGTCATTAAATAAAATTCATTTTTTCATCAAATAAAAAATAAAAAATGCACACAATATTAGGTATCAATGGTTCTACAGGTGTAGAAATTGCAAAAGAATTAAAAAAACGCAATATTTCAACACGTGGCGTAAGTCGTCGTGAGTTTTTGGGCGATTGGGAACACGTCAAGGGCGATGTTTTGAATTTAGAAAGTGTTACCAAAGCGGTTGCTGGCTCAAAAGTAGTCTATTGCTGCGTTGGTCTTGAATACAAAATCGAGGTTTGGCGTAGAGATTGGTTGCCGCTGGTTGAAAATGTTATAGCGGCTTCCCTTGCTACTAATGCAAAATTAATTTTCATAGATAACGTATATATGTATGGTTTGGTACAAGGCGAAATGACCGAAACTACGCCTATGAACCCTACAAGCGAAAAAGGAAAAGTCAGAAAAGCGGTCGTTGAAAAACTTACAGATGCTTTTCAAAATAGAGGTCTGGAAGGTTGTATTGCTCGCTCGGCAGATTTTTATGGTCCAGATTGTGAAAAAAGTATGATTACAGAAACTGGTTTTAAAAATGCTGCAAAAGGAAAAACTATGCAATGGTTGGGCAAAATGGATAGAGTTCATGCCTACACATTTACACCTGATATTGGTCGTGCTTGTGTGAATTTAGCGACAAGCGATAAAATAAATGGCGATGTTTGGCATTTACCAACTGCACCTGCCATTTCAGCAAAAGAAATGAGTAAAATGATTGCTTTGGGAATGGGGACTTCTGAAAAAGTAACACCACTTCGAGGCACAATTTTGAGTGTTTTAGGAATATTTATTCCCATTTTGAGAGAACTGAAAGAAATGATGTATCAATACGATGAAGATTATCGTTTTTCTTCTGACAAATATGAAAAAGCATTTAACGAAAAACCAACTTCTTACCAAGATGGTGTGAGAGAAACGGTAGCGTTTTATAAGAAATAAAAAAACTTATAATAGGCCTTATAATACAATTTGAGAAGCCCCCTTCCGACTTTACGGAAAGAGGCCATCCCAAAAACCAATTATCTTTAATACTCTTTTTTTTAATAAGAAAAAGAGTATTTTAGTTTTTGTATCAATAAAATATTTTATAACTAACTAATTATGAACAACTTACAAATTTTTAATTATTCATTTTTAATTATTTATTACTGTACCATATAATTTTTTTTGACTGTAAAAATCGAAAACAAATGTCGTACCTACGGCACTCAAAACTGTTTCTTTGCATTTTTTCGGTGGGTTGAAACCCACCGCTACCAAAAAATATCGAGCCTATGGCTCTACTGAAAAAATCGTAGGGTACAGTAACTTTTTCCAGATTAATATTAAAAAAAATATTTAAAATTTATCGATTTGTTTTATGTATTTTAAGGCATTTTAGCATCTTATTAATAGAAAAAAATTTAGAATCTTTAAAATATTTATAATCATGGAAGCTCAAAAAGTATTAAACACAGACCTTATTGATATTGTTTTTGAGGGAAGAAACAAGCAATATGGTGCTTATTCTCTCCGCAAAGATTATCAGAAAAATGTTAAAAAAGCATTATTCGTTGGAGCGTTGGCAATATCATTTTCTATGTCAGCCCCTTTGCTTTACAGCAAAATTATGAGCAGCGCTAACCTACTCAAAGTAGAAGAAAAGGTGGTAACCATAAAAATAACTGATGTCGAAATAGAGCATACGCCACCACCGATACCGCCGCCGCCGCCGAAAGAAGTACAAGCGCCATCACAAACGACGGTAAAGTATATGCCGCCAGTGGTAAAACCAGATGAGTTGGTTCAGAAAGAAGAACTTCCTATTCCTCCTAAGGAATCAGAACATGCTGGTACTGATGATACAAAAGGTACAGGTATCCAGCCTCTCGAAGATGTTATAGAAAAGGTAACTCCACCTACAGAAGTAGTAATGCCAAAAGAAGACAATGGAGTGCATCAAACAGTAGAGCAGCAAGCTGAATTCCCAGGTGGTACGACAGAGTTGGTGAAATATCTTCGGGACAACATAAGTTACCCTACGATTGCTCGTGATGGAACAATTCAGGGTAGAGTTGTTTTGAGATTTGTTGTTGAAAAAGATGGTAGTGTGAATGGTATTACTGTTTTGAAAAGTGTTCATGACCTTTTGGACAAAGAAGCTATTCGTGTTGTTAAATCAATGCCAAGTTGGAAAGCAGGAAAGCAAGGCGGACGCAATGTTCGTTCTTATTTTGTGTTGCCAGTTAATTTTAAATTGGAATGATAAAACACTGTTAATCAACGAATTACAATAAAAAAAACCTTCGAGTGAGAAATCGCTCGAAGGTTTTTATATAATTAGGTTCATCCATGATTTTGGCGGAATAGATTTATTGCGCTCTATAAACCCGTGAGGTCTTCAATACCTCACGGGTTTTACCGTGGAAGTTCCGCCAAAATCATGGATGAACCTA
>JANMGN010000468.1:0-1730 GCA_031374645.1 Chitinophagales bacterium
CTTATTATCAAGGTAAATCAACTTTGAACGCTGCTTTTGTGTCGGTTGACCAAAAGTATTTTGATAAACTCCGCGTCGTTTATGGCTTGCGTTACGAAGATATTAAACTCAATGTTGACAATCAAAAACTCAAAACGGGTATTTCTGAAATCAAAGAAGGTGTTGCTTTACCGTCGGTCAATGCGACGTATTCATTGACTGAAAAATCGAACCTTCGGGCGTCTTATTTTGCCTCGGTCAATCGCCCTGAGTTTCGTGAATTGGCGCCGTTCGCCTTCTACGTTTTTGATAAAAATGCGGAAATTAAAGGTAATTCAGGTTTGAAAGTTGCCCGTTTGAACAACTACGACGTGCGTTACGAATTTTTCCCTTCGGGCGGTCAGCTCATGTCAATTGGCGGTTTCTACAAATCTATCCAAAATCCAATTGAATCCAGTATTGACATCAATCAGCCGTTTACAACCTTCACTTTTCAGAATGAAAATTCGGCACAAGTCTATGGTTTAGAATTTGAAATAAAGAAAAATCTTGATTTTATTGGCAATGCCAAAGTGTGGCAAAACCTATCTATTTTCTCGAATTTGTCTATTATCAAATCAAAATTGACCTTCCGCGAAGGTTCTTTTGCGAAGCAAGACCGCCCTTTGCAAGGTCAATCGCCTTACATCGTCAACGCAGGTTTACAGTATGAAAGTCAAGAGAATGGTTGGTTTGCAAGCGCGGTAGTCAACCGCATAGGTCGCCGCGTTGCTTATGCAGGTGTTGACCCCGCAAATGGTGACACCCGCCAAGATATTTATGAAGCACCACGTTCTGTTTTAGATTTTCAAGTGTCAAAAACATACAAGAAATTTAATATAAAATTGACAGTAGGCGATGTGCTTCGCAATGATTATTTATTTTATCAAGATGCAAATCAAAACGGAAAATTTGATAAGGACGCAGCACTCGACCGTACTATGTTTAAATTTAATACAGGAATTACAACTAATCTGAGCTTAGGTTATACTTTTTAATTATTTTTTACAAATAAACACTCACTTTAAAATTTTTCTAAAATGAAAAAAACGTACTTGTTACTAAGCGTTTTAATGGCATTTGTTTGCTTTTTTGCTAACGCACAATCTAATTTCAAACTTACTCCAACCTCTTACGTAGGTGCTTTGAGTAGTGATGCAGCAGCAGATTGGACACAAGGTTGGGCTAATTTCAACCCCAAAAATACAGCTTATCCAGCTCCAACGGATACCACAACTCTAAACGCAATGTTCTCTACTCCTGTAATTGGAGAAAAACTTATCACAACAACTGTAACGTTAGATGCTTCAAAAGTATATTTACTAAAAGGAATCGTAGTGGTAAAAAGTGGTGGAAAATTAGTTATTCCAGCCGGTACAGTTATTCGTTGTTTAGAAAACCTCAGCTCTACACCTAAAAACTACGCTTCTGTTGTTATTGAGCGTGGTGGTCAAATCGAAAGTAACGGAACAGCTACAAAACCAGTTGTTTTTACCTCAGCAAAAGAGGTGGGCAAACGTGAAAGAGGTGATTGGGGCGGATTATTGATTGCTGGAAAAGCGCCGCACAATCTTTTGAACGGAACAGACAACAATAATGTACAAATGGAAGGTTTCAACAACATTGCGTTTGACAATAGCTTAGCAAAGTTTGGTGGAACAGACCCTAATGATAACTCTGGAACGGTAACCTTTACTCGTTTAGAATTTGGC
>JANMGN010000496.1:0-4042 GCA_031374645.1 Chitinophagales bacterium
CTATGGAATGGTATTCTGCAATGGGACTTTTGGTAACGATTGTTTGGTTGTATGTCGAAATTCTAAGATTACTCGCAAAATTAAGAGATTAATTGTCATAATTTAATTAAAAAAAACGCTGATTTTCGATTAAAAATTAGCGTTTTTTTTTTAAATTTATATTTGCATAAAAATATATTTACCAATATTCAACATCATAACATTTTAAAACAAAACAAAAATGAATTCAAAAATCGAAAAAATTGTGACAGAAGGCTACCGCTTTGATTCCACTCGCTACATGAGAGAAGGCTGGGAATTGTACAAAGAAAATTTTATCTCCTTTGTTGTCTTTGCCATACTAACGAGCCTTATTAGTCTTATCTTACAGTTTATCCCATTGATAGGAGGTATTGCTGCCGCTGTTATCTCGCCTTGTTTTATAGCTGGTTACTTTCTTGTCGCGGATAAAATTAGAAACAGAGAAGCATATAGTTTTAGTAACTTTTTTGATGGGTTTCAGCACCTCGGACAATTATTTGTAACAGTGCTTTTAATAGGACTTATCTTTGTCGGAATTGTAATAGGACTTGTTATTATCGGAGTTGTCTTATATTTTGCGCTTAAAGATTCGGAGAGTGCTGGCGGTTTTAATACTCAATTGATTGTAGTTGGTATTCTTTTCTATGTAGTGTTTATAGCAGTGATTGTCTATCTTTCTGTAAGTTTTTCCCTTGCGAATCAGTTTGTTCTTTTTGAAAAATTGGAAGCATGGCAAGCTATACAGGCGAGTAGAAAAGTGGTTACTAAGAATTTTTGGCAAGTTTTTGGCTTTTATATTTTGATCGGCTTGGTTGTTCTCGTTCCGTTTTTGGTTGTTTTGGGCTTAGGATATAGCACTATTTTAGAATTTTTCGCTACTTTCAAAGATTCAATCACAAGAAGTGCATCTGATACAATGTTTATATACAAGTCTTTGGGTTTATTGTTAGTACCTATACTTTTAGTAAGTGCCTTGGTCGCACCTTGGATGCAATGCTCTATACACGCTGCTTTCCGTGATGTTATGAAAATGGACGAAGATGAAGCTACTAACTACACAGATATTTCAAAGCATTTGCTGGACGAGTAGTTTTTTAGTCTAAACGCTAATAAATTTGAAAAAAACGCTGATTTTTAATCGAAAATCAGCGTTTTTTGTTTATTTGCACCTCGTAGGTCTTCAAGACTTGCGAGGTGTGAAAAAAACAACTTAAGAGGCGAAGAATTAACTAACAAAATACATATCAATTTCGCCCTTGTTTTTTGCAGCGATTTTACCACGATACTCACAATTGTAATCTTTTTTGATGAGCAAATAAGTATCGCCAGAAATATTGATTTTATCTGCATCGCTGCCAGATTCCATTCTCGAAGCGATGTTCACAGTATCGCCCCAAATATCGAAAGCAAATTTTTTGCTACCTACAACGCCCGCCACAACAGGTCCACTATGAATACCAAAACGAGCATGAAACTCAGGTAGATTTTGAGCTTTTCGCAGTACATTCCAGTCTTCTAAAAAGCTACGCATCGCAATTGCGGCAGCAATAACACGTGTTGCGCAGTTCGTATCAGGCTCGGGCAAACCACCTGCACACATATACGAATCGCCAATTGTTTTTATCTTTTCTAAGCCATTTTTTTGCATGATTTCGTCAAAACCTTTGAAACAAAAATCCAATTCAGCAACCAATTGTTGTGGCGAGAGTTTTTCTGAAATTCTACTAAAATTCACAAAATCCGCAAACAAAACCGTCACATTTTCATAGTGTTTTGCTTCTGTAAAACCTTTGGCTTTTAGCTCATTTGCGACCAAAACAGGCAAAATGTTAAGCAAAAGATTTTCAGAACGTTCTTTTTCATCTTTTATGGCGATGTTTTTTTCTTCTAAAACTTTATTAAACAACCGCTGTCTGAAAAAAGCAAAGAGCAACGCTAACGCAATCAAAAGTACAATTCCAGCACCTGCAAAAAGTAGATTTCGGTTTGCTTTTTCTTCTTTGAGCGCACTCTCTTTATTTGCCAATTCCATGACGTTAATTTGGTTAAATGTACCCAAAGAATCCACTATTTTATTTTGCTGCATCAGCAACAATTCACTTTTGAGTTGTTCTTCGCTCATGACTGCGATAGCAGCTTCTTTTGCAGCCAAGTTTTTGCTCAAAGACTGACTTTCTCGCAATAATTTTAACTGTTCGCTATTCACATTTGCATTTTGTTGCTGCAATTGTTGATTTTGCAATTGTAAATTACTCACTTCGGATTGCAACTGTTTTTTAGCGTTTGCATTAGTGGAATTATCAGCCGAAACAGGCATATTTTTGGGTACAGTTCCGCCTTTTATTTGAGCAATTTTTGCTTCTACTTCTGCAACACTTTTTTGCTTGTCATTTTTCAGATAAATCTTTTTTAGCTCTTCCAAATTATCCATCATAAGCGCATAATTGCGGCTTTTGTTGTTTTCTAACAAGTCCAAACTACTTCTAAAAAGTGGAGTTGCTTTGTCTTTTCCAAAAAAACCTTTCTTTTCTTGTTTCGCAACAGCTTTTCCTTTGTGATTGAGCGCAACGGCTTGAAACTCAATTTCGCCTTGTTTTTTTGCTTCTAAAAATGCTTTTTCAGCAAATTCTTCTGCTTTTTCGTATTTATTTTCAGCCAAACATTGTTCAGCAATACTGATAGCTTTGGCGATTTTAGTAAGACCTGAGGATTGGTTAAACTCCGTTTCTAATTGTCCTATTTTACCCGATTGAGCAAAAATATTTAAAGTGAAAAGAAAGAGGAATAAGAAAGAAATTAAAGTTTTCATTTTTTAATTTGGTTTTAAATTTAGACAAATGTACATCAAAATACAAATTTTTCAAATATAATTGAAACAATTTTTATTTTTTCAAGTAAAAGATGGTATATTTGCACGTTTTTTGTATAATAGCAATTACTATACCTATTATATGAAAAAATATTTTTTACAAAATATTATAAATCAATGACTTATGATTTATTTATTTTCATAAAATAACTATATACTAATAAATATTTTTACTAACTAAAAGAATTTAGAGCAATGCAAGGTAAGGGGTTTATCCGATTTTTTGCTATTTTGTTGGCAATTGTCTTCTTGGGACAATTTTTATTAACGCTTCCAACAAGCAAGGTAGAACGTAACGCAAATGATTATGCTACAAGCATGTCAAATGGTAACGATGCAGTTTTCAAAACAAGTAAAGCAAGATACTTGGATTCAATGTCAACTGAGCAGATTTTTTCGATTCCAGCTATCAAAAACTATACTTATCAAGACCTAAAAAAGCAGCAGTTGGCTTTGGGACTTGACCTTAAAGGTGGTATGAGTGTGGTACTTCAAGTGGATTTGGCTGATTTCGTGAAAACAATGGGCAAAAACTCTTCTGACCCTGCTTTCACAACAGCTTTGACAAATGCTTCTGCTCGTTTGAAACAAGGAGGCAATGATTATATTACACTTTTTACAGAGGAATTTAAAAAAGCAGGTGGTACTTCATTGGCTGCTATTTTCTCTCGTAATGATGTTTTATCGAATCAAATAAAATTCGATACACCGAATGCTGATGTAGAACGTATCTTACGTACAAATGCAAACGAAACTGTAAAATCAACTTACGACCGTTTGAAAGAGCGTATCGACGAGTTCGGTTTTACACAACCTAACGTTTCGTTAGATGCTGCACGTGACCTTATCGTAGTGGAATTGCCAGGTATTGACAATCCTAAACGTGCACGTGAGCTGTTATCAGGTACTGCAAACTTAGAATTTTGGGACGTATATCGTTTGACAGACCAAGTATTGGGTGCTTCATTGCAAGCAGCTGATACGAAGGCGAATATGATTATGAAAAATGATACGTCAAGTGTTGTGAAAGTAGATACTTCTGCAAATAAGGCACTTGGTCCGATTTTGTCAAACTTATCTATCAGTCAGCGTGGCGGTGCTATGATTGGTTCGGCAGAGCGCAATAAGATGAATATCATCAATTCTTATTTG
>JANMGN010000586.1:0-3682 GCA_031374645.1 Chitinophagales bacterium
CTTGTTTTGGCGAAAAAACAACTTTGAGCATCAATTATCCAAATGTCATTTGGAGTACAGGAGAGTTGAATAAGAACGAGATTAGTGTTGTAGCTGGAACATATTCCGCTACAGTTACAGATGTGAATGGTTGTCAAGCTACTACTTCAATTACGATTACAGAACGTCCAAAACTTATTCCAGAAGTAATCAACGATGAGCAATGTGAAGGTGCGACCGCTACTGTTGGTTTGAAAAACAATTATCCTAAAATAACTTGGGATAGTCTTCAAAATACACCATTTATAACAGTTACAAAAGGCGGAACATATACCGTAAAAGTGGTTGACGCCAACGGTTGCAAAGGAGAAAATTTCGCCAAAGCAATTTTTAATCCTCTACCAGATGTAAAATGCAGCGCAGCAAAAACACCAGTTTGTCCAAGCGAAACAACAACAGTTTTGGCAAATAGCGCAACTGCAACTAAGTTTGATTGGTCAAATAACATTTCAACAAAAAATCAAACTGTTGGTTTAGGTTTTTATGCAGTGACAGTTACAGACAATAAAGGTTGTAAGGCAAACGACACGATTCGCATCACAGAATTTAAACCAATTAGTGTTATTTTAGATGTCAAAAATTTGAAACTTTGTGCCAAAGACGAAAGTGCTATCTCCTTACTTTTCAATGGTTTAGATGGCAAAAAAGCAACTGTAACGTTAGCAGATGGTTCAAATTTTTTAGTTATAAAAAACATTGCAAAAGATACGATTTTTACGTACAAACCAGACGACGACAAGACGTTTTCTATCCAAACAGTCAGCATTGAAGGCTACGATTGTGCGATTGATTTTGACAAAAATAAAAAATTTGAAGTAAAAGTAAGTAAATTATACGCTACTTTGAATGCTAAAAGTCAAAAATGCTTTGGTGTCAAAAACGGCTCTTTAAACCTCAATACAAACAGCTCAAATATAACGTGGAATATTGCCTCTTTTGCCAATGACAAAATTTTTAACAATCTTGGAGCAGGTTATTTTACCGTAACAGTAAGCGATGATTTAGGTTGTTTTTTGAGCGCAAATGCGACTTTGATAGAACCAAAATCCATCGAAACATCGGTTACAAGTCAGAAAATTTGTAAAGATGCAAAAGATGGTTCGTTTGAAATAAAAGCAAATGGCGGTACAGGCTCACTAAAATATTATGTACAAGGAAAAGCCTATGACGATGGTAAAATGACTAATCTTTCGGAAGGTATTTATACCGTTATGGTAAAAGATAGTGAAGGCTGCGCTTCGCAAACGGACAAAGTGACGATTGAAAATTATCCCGTTTTAAGCCTTGCGCTTGATGCTGGCGATACAAATTCTATCGTAGAAGGCTATGATTCTTTGCGTATAAAAGCTACAATTACTATTGATGGGCGTGTTGTAAAAAATGTCCTTGACGAAAAATTCAGGGTATTTGAGTGGACACCCTACGACTGCCCGAACTGTATGAGTATTTTTGCTCGCACTGATTCTACTACTACCTACCAATTGAGAATTACAGACCAATATGGCTGTAAAGCAAGCGACAAAATCCGTATTGGCGTAGATAAATTGGTCAAAGAAGTAGATTATCCGAATGCGGTGACAGATGGAAATCCATTTAAAATCCTAAATCCCGAGCGTTCGGTACGCAAATTTAATATGCTCCGTATTTTTGATAGATGGGGCAATATGGTGTATCAAGAATTGAATTTTAATCCTAAAAATCAAATAGGTTGGGACGGTTCATTCCGAGGTGTCGATTGTGATCCTGGCGTTTATATTTGGATAGCCGTTGTTGAGTTTTTAGACGGCTCAACCAAAATTTTGAACGGAGATGTTACCGTAGTTAGGTAGTTATTCAAAACAATTAAAACGCCTGCGAACTCAGTTTGCACTATTTTTGCAGGCGTTTTTTTCTTTAATTTTAATAAAAAACTTAAAAATGAAAAATTATACCCTATATATATTATTACTTATTAGCACTTTAACAAAAGCACAAGATACTCATTTCTCTATGTTTCATCTTGCTCCTTTGCAGTTAAATCCAGCTTATACTGGTATGCACCACGCTCAAATGCGTCTTATGGCAAACGCAAGAAATCAGTGGTCGCCTGTACTTAAAAGTCAAGCCTACAATTCCTATTCGGCGGGAGTAGATTTTAGTTATCCATTGCAAAAAGACTATATCGGTGTTGGGCTTTCTTTCCTCAATGACAAAGCAGGTACATCGAGTTTTAAACGAGATAACGCAAAATTAACACTGGCATATTCTAAAAACCTGAGTGGTCGAAAAAAGAGATTCCATGGACTGACGGCTGGTTTTGAAGCAGGTGTAACAAGTATGGGACTTGATATTGATGGACTTCGCTTTCTACAACAGTTCAACGCTTCTGACGTTTTTGACAAAAATTTACCTGCACCAAATATTCAGAACGAGTACCGAAATCTCAATTTTGGTGATTTGGGAGTAGGACTTACTTGGATTACGGTAATGCCCGAATATTATTCTTTTCACATCGGAGCAGCAGCACATCATGCTAATCGCCCCAATGTTTCTTTCGTAAACTTGAAAACTATGTTGCCTCGTTTTACGGTAGATTTTGGTGGTGAGTATTTTATTCAAGGGAAAAAATGGGCTTTATTACCCAATATAGTAGGTATGAAACAAGGCAAAGCTGTAGAACTTAATGCAGGTGTTGCCCTACGAAAAACCTTAAAATGGGCAAAATCTGAAAGTGGCTACAAAGCGGTACAACTCGGTGCTTGGTTGCGCATGAACAATAAATTGGATAAAAAAATATTGGCAGATGCTTTAATCCTTTTTGCACGCATGGATTACCGACAATATACGTTCGGGATAAGTTATGATAGCAATATTTCGTCCCTTCGTTTGGCAAATGCTGCAAATGGCTCGTATGAATTTGCTATTCATTACACTTTTGACAATGTTTTTTCTAAAAAGCTATCTTGTCCAAGTGCGGGTTGTAAACATTTGAAGTGGTAATTTGATTTTATTTATTCAAAAAAAGCATCTCTATTTTTTTCTAAAAAATAGAGATGCTTTTTTTGATGCAACCAGCAGGTATATTGAGAAGTACGTACATATATCCTTCTATCATAACGGTACGGCTTTTTAATTTTTTTGCTTAAAAATAATAGTATTTTTTTCTCCTTTTCTTTGGTTTAGTAACGTGTAAATAATAAGTTGTGAATTTATGGTTAGGATATTAGAAGTTAGACGAGCTAAATTTGAAGTTCAATGCAGCGCATTGGGCTGAAAATTTAGTGAAGTAGAACTTTTAATAGGCAAGTAGAAAACACAAGTTATTATTGACACGTTACTTAGATCAATTGACTTGGATAAAACGAAATTTTATACCTTTAATCTGCTTACAAAAAATACTCTTTTTATCTCAAAAAGTTGTACTTTTGCACACTAATAAAGCATTTATAAAAAAATGAGAAAATTACCAATAGGCATACAGACTTTCGAGCGTATTCGCAGCGGCAATTACATCTATGTTGATAAGACAGAATTTGTGTACGAAGTAGCACAGAATAGTGTAAGTTATTTCCTTTCTCGACCACGTCGGTTCGGGAAATCCTTGTTTTTGAATACGTTAAAATCATTGTTTCAAGGTAAAAAAGACTTATTTACAGGACTTTGG
>JANMGN010000225.1:0-52807 GCA_031374645.1 Chitinophagales bacterium
CTTCTTTTTTCAAAAAAATAAGCATCGCATTGCCACATTTCATCGCTCCTGTTTTGTGTATGATACTTACCTCTATTAGCCTCATTATCAGACAGATGCGTAGTTCGGCTATACAAATACTTCAACAAGATTTTATAAAAACAGCCAAAGCAAAGGGACTTTCAGAAAAAAATATTTTACAAAAACACGTTTTTCCCAATGCTATTTTTCCTATTTTGTCGCTCATGGGAATTGCCTTGCCTGAGCTAATTGTTGGCTCTGTTTTGATAGAAAATATTTTTAATATCCCAGGAATGGGAAAACTCATGGTTGCCACTATTGCACAAAAAGACTTTCCTGTTATGGTGGCTATTGTTTTGCTGATTGCTTGTGCAACATTGCTTGCTACATTTCTGACTAATTTGCTGTACCATATTTTTAATCCTCTGACAAAAATAAAAAATCACTAAGCAAAACTACATAAAACCTATTGCAATATTTGCATTTTTTGCTTTGTTTGGAGATTTTATCGCCAACGAAAAACCCCTTTATTGTCGCATAAAAGGGGAGGATTATTTTCCTGCTTTCCGACAATGGGCAGCTGACTTAGGTGTAGCTGAAAATAAAAATTACACCATCACAAATTGGTCACAATACACTGATTATGAACAAGTTGTAAAAACAATAATTCCTTACAGTGCTTCTACACAAGATAAAAAAAATACCAATTTCGTAAGCCCTTTCGCTGCGCAAAATATTTCTTCAACATATTATAGACATTGGTTAGGGACAGATTTTTTGGGACATGACGTTTTGGCTGCCATTTTAAGTGCCTGCAGAGTAGCATTTTTAATTGGCATCGGGACAACCATATTAGCCTTTATATTAGGGGTATTTATGGGAATTTTGGCAGGTTATTTCGGCGATGACAAAATTACACTTTCTTGGCAAAGCGTTTTGACAATTACTTTTAGTTTGTTTTATATCTTTTTCATCTCTTTACAACTTGTTTATTTTCAAGCGCTTACCTTGATTTTATTCGCTTTTATTTCACTATTTTTTCTTGTAAAAAAAATAGAAAAACATACTAAACAATCTTTTTCAATAAAAATAAAATTAGATAGCATTATATCTGGTTTGATAAATGTAAAACGCTCGATTCCCAATATTATAGTGATATTTATTTTAGTCGCTATTTTACAAAAATGCAGTATTGTGCATTTGATTTTGATATTAGGTAGCTTGAGTTGGATGAATTTCGCCTTATTAGTAAGAGGAGAATTTTTAAAAATAAAAAACTTAGAGTACATTGTAGCGGCAAAATCATTGGGTTTTTCAGAAAATCAAATTTTATTTCGCCACGCACTTCCAAATGTTGTTTTACCAGCCATAATATTAGCGGCGAGCATGGTTTCCAACGCAATTTTAGCAGAAAGCAGCCTTTCCTTTTTAGGAATTGGACTACCAATCGAGCAAATGACTTGGGGCAGTTTGCTCAGACAAGCCGAAAACAATATCTCTGCTTGGTGGTTGGCTATTTTTCCAGGATTTTGTATTTTTATCGTTGTCATAATTTTCAATAAATTAGCTGAAAACTTACGAAAAGAATTAAGTAACGTGTAAATAAATTTCATATTTTCCTGAAAAAATAAAAGCTAATGCAACTTAGCAGAAATGTCTTATTACTGACAAATAAGACAAAATAGCAGTCTTTATTTTTGCAACAAAACGATAAATAAAACGTTTTAATAAACAGAATACAATAAATGTTTTTTTTAAGCGACTAAAAAGGTACATTTTGTCAGATAAAACTGACTGGCATAGTTTTCCTACAGTAGTTAATATGTTTGACTTTTAGATAAATAAAACAGATAGATTTGCTTTATTTATAAAAAAGGCTTAACATTGTTGCAAATTTAATATATAAACAAAATACGAGTAGAAAGTTACTTTTTTTGCCCTTCAAAAGGCAATTAAATTTAGGACATAAATGAATAAAAAATTTTCACCAAAGGTAAAACAAGTCATTTCTCGTAGCCGTGATGAGGCTATCAGATTAGGACAAGATTATATCGGTATCGAACACTTGTTACTGGGTATAATGACCGACCGAGATAGCTTGGCGGTAAAGGTATTGGAAAGTTTGGAAGTTGATACTTTAGAGATTCAACAAGCCATAGAAAACAATATTTCTCGTGAACGTGTAGGAAAAGACACCTTAAAAGTAGGTAACTTACCACTCAATAAAGTTGCTGAAAAAGTGCTGAAAGTTACTTTTTTGGAAGCGAAAAGCTTGAAATCAGAGGAAATATCGCCCGAGCATTTATTGCTTTCTATCCTGAAAGAGGAAACAAACTTGGCTTCAAAGGTACTCAAACAATATGATGTAGATTATGATATTTACAAATCTGAGTTAGAGTATGTTCGTCAAGACCTCGAAATGGAAGGAACAACAGGCGCAGTAGCGACAGCCTCCAAAAATGATTTCCGCAACGCAGCAGGCGACGATGATCCGTTTGATGATGACGACCAACGTAGCGGCAATTACCGTAGCGGACAAGGCGGAAGTGGTGCTGCGAAGCAAGCAAAATCACGCACGCCAGTATTGGATAATTTTGGTCGTGACCTTACGAAACAAGCTGAGGAAGGTCGTCTCGACCCAATCATCGGTCGTGAAACAGAAATCGAGCGTGTTTCTCAGATTTTGAGCCGTCGCAAAAAGAATAATCCAATTTTAATTGGAGAGCCAGGCGTTGGTAAAACCGCTATTGCCGAAGGCTTAGCTTTGCGTATCATTCAAAAAAGAGTGAGCCGTACGCTTTTCGGAAAACGTATCGTTATGCTTGACATGGCGGCTATGGTTGCTGGAACAAAATACCGTGGTCAGTTCGAAGAGCGCATGAAAGCGATTATGCTCGAATTGGAAAAAAATCGTGATGTCATTTTATTTATAGATGAAATACATACTATTGTAGGTGCAGGTGGCGCAACAGGCTCGCTTGACGCTTCCAATATCTTCAAACCAGCACTCTCTCGTGGAGAATTGCAATGTATTGGAGCTTCTACTTTAGATGAGTACCGTCAATATATTGAGAAAGACGGTGCACTCGAGCGAAGATTTCAAAAAGTATTGATAGAACCGCCAAGTGTAGAAGACTCTATCCATATTTTGAGTAATATTCGTTCAAAATACGAAGAATTTCACAATGTTTCTTACTCTGACGATGCAATCGCACATTGCGTAAAATGGAGCGACAGATATATTTCAGACCGCTTTTTACCCGATAAAGCCATTGACGTAATGGACGAAGTTGGCGCAAGAGTTCACTTGAAAAATATCCACGTTCCGAAGCACATTGAGGAAATCGAGAAAAAAATCGAGGAAATAAAAGAACTCAAAAATGCGGCTGTCAAAAATCAACAGTACGAACGTGCTGCTGACTTGCGTGACGATGAGATGAAACTTTCTCGTCAGCTCGAACAAGCAAAAACGCAATGGGACGACGATGCAAAAAATCAGCGTTATCCAGTGACCGAAGAAGACATTGCAGAGGTTATCGCTATGATGACGGGTATCCCTGTCAAACGTGTAAACCAAAGCGAAAGTAAGAAATTGGTCAAGATGCCAGAAGATTTGAAAGGCTCAGTAGTCGGACAAAATGAGGCAATTTTAAAGATAAGCAAAGCAATACAACGCAATCGTGTAGGTCTGAAAGACCCTACGAAGCCTATTGGTTCGTTTATTTTCTTAGGACCAACAGGTGTTGGTAAGACAGAATTGGCAAAAACATTGGCTCGCTATATGTTCGATAACGAGGATAGCTTGATACGTATAGATATGACGGAATATATGGAGAAATTCTCTATCAGCCGTTTGATAGGTGCGCCTCCAGGTTATGTAGGTTACGAAGAAGGCGGACAATTAACAGAAAAAGTACGTCGCAAGCCGTACAGTGTGGTACTTTTGGACGAAATAGAAAAAGCGCATCCTGATGTGTACAATATTTTGTTGCAAGTATTAGACGATGGACAATTGACGGACGGATTGGGTCGTAAAGTAGATTTTAAAAATACTTTAATCATTATGACTTCCAATATTGGTGTTCGTCAGTTAAAAGATTTCGGACAAGGTGTTGGTTTCCAAACCTTAGCACGTCAAGAAGCAGTAGAAGATAACTCAAAAGCAGTTATTCAAAATGCGTTGAAAAAGACATTTTCTCCTGAGTTTTTGAACCGTATAGATGATGTAGTTATTTTTAACTCATTAGAAAAAGAACAAATTTTTGAGATTATAGATATTGCGTTGAAAGATTTATACAAGCGTTTGACCACTATGGGCTTTACGCTTACACTTACAACAGAAGCTAAAAATTTCGTAGCAGAAAAAGGATATGACCCTCAGTTTGGCGCACGACCACTAAACCGTGCGATACAAAAACACATCGAAGATCCACTCGCAGAGTTTATCTTAAATGAAAATCCAAGCGAAGGTGCTGTTTTAGAAGCTGTACTAAACGATGAAAAAGATGGTTTGAAAATTACACTTCAGAATAATGTTGGAGTGAATAGTGAGAACTAAATAATTAAAAAATGTGCTGATTTTTGAAATCAGTGCATTTTTTTTAACCAAATAAAAAAGCCTCGTACGATACGAGGCTTTTTTATTTGGTTCATCCATGATTTTGGCGGAATAGATTTAGTGCGCTCTATAAACCCGTGAGGTATTGAAGACCTCACGAGTTTTACCGTGGAAGTTCCGCCAAAATCATGGATAAACCTTTTATTTTAACAGAAAAACGAAAACAAATCGTTATTTATCCAACATTTCATAAACCGCTTTCAGCTGCTTATTAGTTTCTTTTTCCTTGATTTCCTTCACAATAGCTGTAATTTCTTGCATTTTACCAGTGTTATTAAGTGACTTATAAACTGGTTTCATATCAACCAATCCTTTTGCCGCACCATAACGTTGCCAAGAAGAAATTGCCTGATCTAATGCCATTGCTCTCAGCTTAGCGATACCTTTTGCTTGTGTTGCATCATCTAAGCCCACTATCATCTGTCCGTAAGAACCAATTAGTGAAATCGCATCATAACCGTTCACTTTCGACATGCGTTTTTCAAAAAATGGTAAATATTCTACTTTTGGATTTTCAGAATAAATATTTGCTAAGGCTGAGGAAATACTCGAATTTTCTTCTTTTTCAAGTTTAGGAATATAAGTCAATGCTTGCTCTTTATCTAAAAGATACAAAGATTGCAACGCATCAGAAATTACAGGATAAGCCTGTTCTTTGTCTAAAAGTTGCTTTGCTACCGTGGCATATTTTTTATCATTGGTTTGTGCCAAACGACCCATTGCCAAGCCTCTTACACCAGAATATTTATCCGAAACAGCCATATTTTCTAATTTTGTAGCTACTTCTGGTTTAGAAATATCAGCCAAATTAACTGCTGTAAGACGAATAGAGCTATGATTATCATTCAAGGCTGATTGGAAAGTAGTTTTTGCCTCAGGAGATTCTACAAATTTATTTCCCAAACCTTGTATGGCTTCTTCACGGTCTAAAAGAAGTGGCGCATTGGCATACTGAAAAGCCAACTCCTCTGCTGTTTTTTCATAATCTGCCTCCCAAAGCGTTACACGTGCAGCATCTACATTTACCAATTTAGGAGCTGTTTTTACATCAAAAACAAAAGTTTCTTTGCGTTTGTTTGTCGTAACATTGAAGCGTTGTTTCGTTCCATTTGCGGCATAAACATCTATCGCCAGAGGCAACTGATACACGGCAGTATTAGAAGTTGCATTTTGCAATTGCGCAATTGTAACAGAAAGTTTGCTTGTAACAGCATCAAAATTTTTAGTAATTTTCACTTCTGGATGCCCAGCTGTCAAATACCATTGATTAAAAAAGCGATTCAAATCTTTACCACTTGTTTTTTCAAAAGCAATACGCAAATCATGTACTTCCACGCTTGAAAAAGCGTGTTCACGCAAATAATTGCCCAATGCGGTAAAAAATGCGTCGTCGCCAATATAATTTCTTAGCATGTGCAAAATAATTCCACCTTTATTGTAGCTGTGCGCATCGAACATATCTTCACGGTTGCCATAGCTAAAGTCTATCAAAGCGTGACGTTGATTTTTAGCTTGTCCAAAATAACCTTGTGCTTCTGTCATCCAATGTGCATCAGCAGCGTCACGACCATATTTGTATTCGAGCCAAAGGTATTCTGAGTAATTTGCAAAACCTTCATTGAGTGTCAAGTTTGACCAGCTCTCCGTAGTTACATAATCGCCAAACCAGTGATGAAACATCTCATGCGCTACGACTAATTCGTTGGTTTCTACATCTATCAATTCACGCTCGTGATTTTGCATAAATTCTCCGAAAATAACTGCCGTTGTGTTTTCCATTGCACCCGAAACATAATCACGCATTACAATCTGAGCGTATTTTTGCCAAGGGTACTTTACACCTAATTTTGTAGAAAAAAATGTTAATAACTCTGGCGTATGTGGATAAATCGCTTTTGCATCTTTTTCAAAAGCAGGCTCTACATAATAAGAAAGCTCTATATTTTCCCATTTTTCTCTCACAACCGCAAAATCGCCTACTGCAATCATAACCAAATATGGTGCATGAGGCTGATCCATTTTCCAGTAATCCGTACGAGTTCCGTCTGGATTTTTTTTAGAAGAAAGCATCAAACCATTAGAGAGCGTTTTATATTTGTCCTCTACGGTTAGCTTTATTTCGTTTGTTGCACGCTCATTTGGGCTATCAATCGTAGGAAACCAACAAGAGTTAGACTGTGTTTCTCCTTGCGACCAAATTTGCATTGGCTTCTCCGTATCTTCGCCTTTGGGATTGATAAAATACAAACCTTTGTCAGAGTTTATGGCAGCCGAACCACCGATATTCGCACGCTCTTCTGGTTTAGCAACATAATCTATTGCGATTTTATATTCTTCATTTCGGTTATAAACACGATCTAAATGAATGGTTATTTTTTCATTATTGTATTCATATTTGAGTGGCGTATTTTTTCCATCAAGCGAAATGCTATTAAAATCAAAATTTTTAGCATCTAAAACAAGCAAATCCGTAGCGTAAAAATAAGGTTTGAAAGCCAAAATAGCTTTGCCCATCACACGCTGTTTTGCCCAATCAAAACGAAGGTCAAGGTTGGTGTGGAGCAAATCATTTGTGCGCTCGTTAGTCGCTTGATAAAGCGGTATTTCCTGGTCATCAGGAATATCCGAAGGTGCAGAAGAAGTGACATTTATGTCATCTAAAATTATTTCTTTAGTGATTGTCTCTTTTGGCATTTTATCTGCCGTGTTACTTGCTTTTTTGGAAGAATTACAAGCAAAAGCTACAATAATAGCCGAGCTGGCAACGAGTAAGGTAAGTTTTTTCATAAAATACAGAATACTATTTATTTAATTTAAAATACTAAGATAACGCAAAAATGATTTTCTTTATATAAAAAATGCAAAAATGATTTTTATTTTAGACAAAAAGGCGTTTTTTCGTGCTTAATTTTAAAATATAGCTTATTTTTTATACAAATATAAAGTAAATACTTTTAGAAAACGGAGCTAATCTTGCGTATTCAATGAAAAATTTAGTGTATTTTATCAGAATTGTTAGTTAAACGTCGCCTTAAGCCCTGACAGGATTTTTAGACTTGCGACAAATACTTGATAATTTTGTTTTTTTACTGTTAATCTCTCTACTTATTTTTTACTTTATTTTACTTATTTTTATCCATTATTTAAAAACATACTAAATAAGTATTTTGTTTATACTACATATAGTATCAAATGTGTATTTTTGCACAAAATATTAAAATGTAATTGATATGAAAAAAACACACATCATAGGTATTTTGGTAATTGCGATTGCCATAGGTCTTTTGTTTGTAGCTGGAAAAGATTTTTCTGAGTACGCTTCATTTGCAGATGCTGCAAAAACAGAAGAAAAAGTAAAAATTGTTGGTCAGCTTAGTAAAGATAAGCCAATAGATTACAATCCTGAAAAAGATGCAAGCGCATTTTCATTTTATATGAAAGATAATAAAGGGATTGAGAAGAAAGTAGTGCTTTTGGCTGCAAAACCACAAGAGTTTGAGCGTTCGGAGCAAATCGTACTTACAGGCTGCATGAAAGGCGATGATTTTGTGGCTTCTGATATGTTGATGAAATGTCCAAGTAAATACAAAGACGAAGAAATTTACATCAAAAGCGAAAAATCTTTGTAATCAGAAATAATTATTAAACTTGAAAAATTTGCATACCTCTTGCAAACCAAAATTCTTATTTTTTTAGAAAATAACTGAAAAGGGATTTTAGAGAGGCATTTTTTATGGAATACATTGGAGAACATTTACTGCCTGGAAAAATTGGGCAATTCGGAATAATTTTAGCATTTGTGTCAAGTGTTTTGGCTACAATTGCTTATTTTTTGGCAACAAAACGACAGGATGCTGCTTGGCAGCGCATTGGTCGTTGGGCATTTTTGTTGCATGGTTTGGGTATTTTGACTGCCGCTTATTGTATGTTTCATGTGATGACTTACAAAATGTACGAGTACCAATATGCGCAACAACACGTTTCGGCAGAGCTGCCTTTTCAATACATTTTTGCTGCTTTTTGGGAAGGACAAGAAGGTAGTTTTACACTTTGGATGTTCTGGCACGTGGTTTTAGGCTGCGTTTTGATTTGGAAAGCTAAAGATTGGGAAAGTTCTGTTTTGACAACGCTTTCGCTCATACAAGTCTTTATTTTGAGTATGTTACTTGGCGTTTATGTCAATTTGGGCTTTGGAGAATTTAAAATTGGTTCAAATCCTTTGTTGCTTTTGCGTGAAGTGATGGATATTCCACTTTTTCAAAATCCTAATTATGTACAAAAAATAGTTGGAAACGGCTTGAATCCTTTGTTGCAAAATTACTGGATGACGATACATCCGCCTACACTTTTTTTAGGTTTTGCTTCTACTTCTATCCCTTTTTGTTTTGCTGTGGCAGCACTTTGGCAAGGAAAACACAAAGAATGGCTGCGTCCTGCATTGAGTTGGGCGTTATTCTCAGGAGCAATTCTCGGAATAGGTATTTTGATGGGCGGCGCATGGGCTTACGAAGCGTTGAGTTTCGGAGGTTATTGGGCATGGGATCCTGTGGAAAATATGTCACTCGTGCCTTGGATTATTATGATTGCAGGGATTCACACGAACTTGATTGCTCGTAGTACAGGAAATGCAATAAAAAGCACTTATATTTTCTATATATTGAGCTTTGTTCTGATTGTTTATTCTACTTTTTTGACCAGAAGCGGTATTTTAGGCGATACTTCTGTTCACGCTTTTACCGAAATGGGCTTAGAGTGGCAATTGGTAGCATTTTTATTTACTTTTACGGCATTGGGTCTTGGTTTATTCTTTATAAAAAATAAAGAAATACCTGTAATTGCAGAAGAGGAAGCACTGAGTAGCCGTGAGTTTTGGATGTTTATAGGAACTTTGACCTTGGCTTTTTCAGCTGTTTTGATAACTTATACGACTTCTATTCCTGTTTATAATAAAGTATCAGAAGCGCTGGGGCATCCTTTGAAATTATCTCCTCCGATAGATGTAGTTGCACATTACAATAAGTATCAACTTTGGATTGGTGTGTTTATGGGATTGTTATCTGGCGTTGCGATGTGGCTGCGTTACAAAGAAGTAAATTTTGATGGTTATTACAAAAGAATTGGTATTCATTTGTTGATTTCGCTTGTAATATCACTTATTTTTACGTTTTTAGGCACAAAATGGATAAATGCAAATGCTTGGCAATATGTTCTTTTGATGTTTGCAGGGATTTTTACGACGATTTCAAATGGTGATTATATCGTTTCGATGATGAGAAAAAACCTAAAAGCAATAGGTGCTACGGTGTCACATTTTGGTTTTGGTTTGATGATTATTGGTACGATGGCTTCTGGTCTAAACAAGTTATTTATTTCAAATAATCCGTTTGCACAAGAAGGTTTGGTAGAAGGCGAGGACAAAGATTTTTACAAAAAAAATATTTTATTGTTGAAAAATACGCCTATGACCATGTCGGGTTACGAAGTAACTTACACAAGGGATACGTCTTGGGATTTTACACGCCAATTTTTAGTGAATTATAAAAAACGAGATGATAAAGGTAACATAACAGAGGAATTTGACCTGACGCCCAATATTTTGTACGATAAGACTTTTACGAAAATTGCAGCATCTAATCCTTCCACAAAGCATTACTGGAACAAAGATGTTTTCACGCACGTTTCGAGCCTTCCGAAAGCAGATACTGACCCTGAGTACAGAAAACAAGTAGAAGACAGTTTGAAATACATCAGCTACAAAGGAAAAGTAGGCGATACGATTTTTACAAAAGCAAATTATGCCGTTATAGAGGACATCACGCTTGACCCAAAACTGAAAGATTACAAAAGAGAAGCAAATGATATTGCGGTTGGTTTGCGCTTATCAGTTCGTCAGTTGGATTCTGACAGCACTTGGAAAGCTGAGCCATTGTTGGTTTTACGTCAAAATGAGCTGTACAGTTTTCCAGCACAAGTAGGTCAGTTGCGTATGAAAATAAAAGTTCCTGACAATATTTTTGAAACTGTTTTGACACCTGATGAAAAACTCAAGTATTCTAATTTAGAAATACGAAGAGACGAGGAAATACTGTATAATGGTCTGAAAATCAAATTATTAGATTTTGGACAAAATGCTTCACATCCTAATTATACAGCACAAGAAGGCGATATTGGGGTAAATGCAAGCTTGGAAATTACGGATAAAAAAGGCAAAAAATATACATCAAAACCTTTGTTTGTGATAAGAGAGAGCAAACCATTTTCTTTAAAAGATGAAATACTTTCACTTGGTTTGCATACAAAATTTGTAAATATCAATCCGCAAACTGAAACGGCAACCATTCTGGTAGCGCAATCCGAAAATCAAGATTTACCTGTTTTGATAGCGGAAAATGTAGGTCGTTCGGATTACATCGTGTTACAAGCAATAGAATTTCCAGGTATCAATTATTTTTGGGCAGGAACGATTTTGATGATGTTCGGTTTAGGAATGAGCATGGTCTATCGTTTGAGAATAGGCGCAAAAAGTGTAGCAAAAGTCTAAAATTTAGCGTTTCGATAAATATAATACAAAAACCGTTTGAGTGGTATCGCTCAAACGGTTTTTATTTTTCAAAAAAAGCAGTATATTTGTGGAATCTTTTTAAAGAAAAAAACGTTAGGTAATAAACTATTCCTTTGACTTTTCTCTATTCAAAATATTTTTCTAATTATGTTTTACCCAGAACTAAAAGAAACCACTATACAAAATCCAAAATTTTCTCCTCAGCAGACGGCTGCGGAGTTACTCCTGTTAGAAACAAAAACGGAACAAAAACTATTAGATTTTCCAGAATTTTTAGAAGGACTTTTTTGGGGAACTCCTCGTTATGGGCATCCCGAGGGAAAAGTTTTGTATCATATCAGAGATGTTTTGGATAATATCGAGAAGCTAACTATTTCCGCACTTGACCGAGAGCGTTTGCGTTTGGTCGCTATTGTGCATGATACTTTTAAATACATAGAAGACCGTAGTGAACAAAGAGATTGGTCGCAACATCACAGTATTTTAGCACGTCGTTTTTTTGAACAAATATCGGATGACAAAGTTGTGCTAAATCTTTTGGAATTGCACGATGAAGCATATTATGCTTGGCGTTTTCAAAATGCAGGTTGTTTTGGAGAATGTGAGCGCCGTTTGGAAAAAATCATGAAACATTTAGGCAACGACTTACAATTATTTTATGCCTTTTTTAAATGCGACACCAGCACAGGCGACAAAGATCCTACGCCGATAGCTTGGTTTGAAAATTTATTTGTAGGAAAAATAAATAAGATTATTTTTTAACCAATTTTTTAAAATGACAAACAAAACACTCCATTTTTTAAGTATAATAAGTATCGTTTTGCTTTTCGGAGCTTGTGCGAGAAATCCTGTTACAGGCAAAAAACAACTTAGTTTGATGTCTGAAAAATCAGAAAAAGCACTGGGAATACAATCTGACCCAAGCGTTGTAGCAAGTTTTGGTAAATACGAAGACCCTTCACTACAAGAATTTATCAACGCAAAAGGTCAAGAAATGGCTAAAATCAGCCATCGACCAAATCTGGGTTACGAATTTAAAATTTTAAATTCGCCTGTGGTAAATGCTTTTGCTGTGCCTGGTGGCTACGTTTATTTCACACGTGGCATTATGGCGCATTTTAATAATGAGGCAGAATTTGCTGGCGTTTTGGGACATGAAATTGGGCATATCACCGCACGACATGGCGCACAACAGCAAACCAAACAAATTTTGATGCAAGCAGGCTTGATTGTGGGCATTATTGCAAAACCTGAGTTTATTCAGTTTGCTGAACAAGCACAACAAGGTTTGGGACTTCTCATGCTAAAATTTGGAAGAGATGACGAAAGTCAATCTGATATGCTTGGGGTCAATTACTCTACTAAAATCGGATACGATTCGTATCTTATGGCAGATTTTTTCAAGACTTTGGGGCGTATTACAGACAAAGAAGGCGCAAGGATGCCCGCTTTTCTTTCTACGCATCCTGACCCTGACGACCGTTTTGCTAATGTAAAAAAACTTTCTGAAACGGCTCAAAAACCATTGGATAAAAGCACATTAAAAGTAAATCGTGATGAGTATTTGCGTCGTATAGATGGCTTAGTATATGGCGAAGATCCTCGGGAAGGCTATGTAGAAAACAATGTTTTTTATCATCCTGAAATGAAATTCAAATTTCCGATTCCTACTTCTTGGAAAACACAAAACTCTCCGCAGCAATTTGCGATGGTAGAGCCGAACCAAAAAGCGATGATGATTCTAACTTTGGCACAAGGCAATACTTTAGAAGAAGCTGCGCAAAATACTGCTAAACAACTGAACCTTAATGTTTTACGAAGTGAAAACAAAACAGTGAATGGTTTACCTGCACTGATGTTGGCTTCGGAAGTAAAAACGCAACAAGAAATACAACAGCAACAAGGACAAGGAATGAGAGGCAGTTCAACAGGGCAAGCTGCTCAAACTGCTACACCTAAAACTGCGGTTTTGAGTTATTTGATAAAATACAACAACGCTATCTTTGTAATTCACGGTGTAGCGTTAGATACCGAATTTGGTAATTATTTACCTGCTTTTCGTCCAACGATGGAAGGTTTTTCAATCCTTACGGACGCTTCTAAAATCAACGTAAAACCCGACCATATTCGGGTAAAAACTGCACCACGAAATACTACTTTTGGCGAACTGATGTCGCTTTGGAATGTACCTCAAAAACACCAAGAAGAAACCGCAATTTTGAATAGTATGTACATGACGACAAACGTAACAACTGGAACTCTGATAAAAACTATTGGCAAATAATTGATTACCAATACTGTATGTTTTTAAAATAAAAATGCGATACAATCTTAAGTTGTATCGCATTTTTTTGCCGTGGCTTCAAGTGTCATCTACACAAAGTAACCTCTCCTTTGAATTTTTCTATTTTTGCATTTTTAAACGCTATTTGCACCAAATAAGTATAAGCTCCAATTTGACAAGGTTGATTTCGGAAAGTTCCGTCCCATTTATCGTTGTTTGTATCTCCTTGAAAAATGAGATTTCCCCATCTATCAAAAATACCGAAATACAAGATTTCTTTTACACTTTTATTTCCAAAAATGGTAAAAAAATCGTTCACTCAATCGTCATTTGGCGTAAATACATTAGGAATATAAATATCTTTATTGAGTGTTATTTTTATTTTATCGCTTGCCTCACAAGAAAGATTATCTTTTATTCTAATTTCGTATTCTCCTGATTGTAAAGGCTTTACGATAGGATTCATACAATCACTACATGACAAATCATTTATTTTAGTCCAAGAAATAGCAAAAGGTGTAATATTGCTTTGTGCTAAAAGTTGGATTTCGTCGCCAATATACGCTTCGATATCTTCGCCCAAACTAACCGTAGGCACGATTTGTTTTTCAATAAAAATACTTTGCGAAGCAGTGCAATTATTAGCATCTGAAAGTTGCAAATTATAGCTGCCTTCACTCAAATTTTTAAAACTAAAAGGCGTTTTTTGTACTGCAAAATCCTGTTGATTGAGTTTTATTTTTAGTGGAAAAATAGCGTTTTCCGTAGCTTGCAGTATGATTTGAGCAGAGTTTAGAGATTTACAGTTAAGAGGAATTGCGGTTGTTTGTAGCGTAATTTTTTCAGGTTCTGTAATACTGGTTTTACCTATCCATTCACAGGCGTAAGCATCATTGATACTTACTTGATAAGTCCCTGATTTTAAGCCGTTTATCGCAGAAGTTATTGCTCCATTCGACCATTTGAAAGTTAGCGGATTAATCGCTCCGATAAGGTTTTTTATTTCAATAAAACCGTTTTGCTCGCCCTTGCAACTCACGCCAAAACCATTATAGTTTGAGGTCACAAACGTAGGATTTAAAATAGATTGTTTGACCTCAAAAGTATCTTTTCCTGTCAATACGCCTTTCGTGACAGTCACGTAATAAATACCTCCTTTGGAAACTTCTGTACTTGCCGTTTTTGCTCCATTTGACCATAAAAAAGTTTCAAAAGAACCTACAACACTAAGCGTCGTTTTTTGATTTATACATATTTTATTATTCCCACCAATGTAGGGTTTTATAAAATTAATGGGTTTTACTAAAATACTTGCTGTATTTTCACAGCCATTTTGATTGCTAATAGTAACGGTGTAAGTACCTGATTTTGTGATAGTTATAGTTTGAGGTTTTTCGCCTGTATTCCATAAATAAGCACTAAAACCTGCACCTGCGTCAAGAACATTAGATGTTCCGTTTATCATAAGCGTATCGCCTTTGATACTGGTTTGAGGCAATGGAATTTCAATAATTTTTAGTTTTGAAGTAGCCGAACAACCATATTTGTCAGTTACTGTCAGCGACCAAGTTGTATTTCCTTTCGTAACCAAAGTGCTTTGGTTTACGGTATTTTGTGCGCTATTTTCCCAAGTATAAGTTACGACATCTTTATCCGAATTACTCAAAATAGTTTTTTCATTTTCACATAAAATACTATCTCCAATAATACTCGCTTTTAAGGTATTTTGGGCTACAAATACAGTTATGTCACTTTTAGAGCTGCACGTTCCGTCTGAAACAGAAACACTGTAAACACCTGATTGATAGACATTTAGGGTCATATTTTTTATGCCATTTGACCATTCAAAAGTTTTGAACAGATTAGAATTACTTATGGTTAAATTGCTATTGTATCCTTCACAAAAAATCGTAAGACCTATGATTTTTGGCTTTTCCAACTCTTTTTCTATTACAGTTATTTCGTTTTCTCCAATGCAACCCGCAAAATCACTCACGCTAACTTTGTACTTTCCAGGTTTATCCACCACAATACTATCCGCTTGATTAGCATTTGACCATAAATACGTTTTATAAATACCTGTTTTTAAGGTTATTTTTTCGCCTTTACACAGAATTTTACTACCCAAAATCAGTGGTACAAAGCCAACTGTTGCTGTAATAGTAACCGACGTAGTACCTACACAACCTTCGGTATCTGTAACCGTCAGCCCATATTGCCCAGCGTTATTAATAATTAAAAAACTATCCTTTTGGGTAGTATTCCACAAATAAGTACTGTATTTTTGAGTATTTAAAACGGTAGAACCGCCAAGACAAAAACTCGTATTTCCAAGGATTTTAGGCGAAGGCAAAGGATTTACACTGACTTTTACGGTATCATAACCGACACAAACGCCATCATATAATGTTACAAAATAAGTGGTATTAGAAGTTGGGCTAACCGTAATAGATTGTGTATTTTGTCCTGTACTCCACTGATAAGCCGTACCTTTATTGATTTGTAAAGTCGTAGATTGACCCGCACAAATACTTTTATCAGAACTTGCTTTCGCTATATTTTCCACGCTCACATTGAATTTTTGTGTAAAACATCCGCTACTACTATTATTAGACATACCTGTATAACTTGTTGTGACCGAAGGATTTACATCAATGCTTTGTGTGATGCTACCGTTATTCCACTGATAGGTATTTCCAATAGGAAGACTAAGCGTTGCAGATTCTCCGAGGCAAATCGTTTTATTAATCGCTGCGGCAAGTGGCGTAGGAGGAATAGATAGTGTATAGTTGCAAATACTTTCTGAAAGTCCATCTATCTGAATCCAATATTTTTGAAGCGGAATAGTAGGGGTAGTGAACGAGCCAGAGCCTCCGCTTCCAGTAACAGTAACACAATTTATTGCAGTAGCAGTGCTAACAGAAGAACAATCCACACCACTAAAAATTGTTATTTGTTCGCCTACATTCGTACTAAGCCCCTTACATTGTAATACTTCGTAATCAATAGTCAAAGAAGTGCTTGTTGCAGTATAGACGTACCAAGTTGGATTATCTTCAGTTGTGCCTACATTTGGTCCGCAGGGGAAATAAATGTCTTGTGAAAAACCATCTTGTGGTGCATTTATGCTATTGATTGTAGTTTGGCAGTCCCAAGGTATTGCAGTGCAAGGGTCGTTTTCGATTTGCCCATATAAGTTAGAAAATAAAAATGAAAAAACAAAAATTAGGATTAATTCTTTTTTCATGTTATTGGCGTTTGGTTAGTTTGTGATAACTATATTACAAGAGAGCCTTATGGCGATACAAATATAAAAATTATTTTCAATACTCCCAATTTTTTTATTAAAAAAAACTAAAATGTCAAATATTGTTTTTTTTACAATTTTCAAAAATACACAATAAAAATTCTCAAACAAAATATTGGAATAGTCAAGTATTTAAACTAAATTAGTTGTACTTTTGTGCTTGCTTAAAAAAACACACAAAATGACAAATACATTTAAAGTTGGTTTCGCATTTAGTATGCTATGTATCGTTTGGGGAACGACTTATTTTGGTATCAGATACGCTATACAATACATACAGCCTTTTATGCTTTCTGGCTTGCGCCACGTGATTGCTGGTTTGGTGTTTCTTGCGATTAGCCTTTCTCGTGGCGAAAAATTACCTAAAATAGCAGTTTTAAAACAAGTTATTGTAATGGGCTTGCTACTTATAGTTGGAGGAAATGGATTGGTTTGTTGGGCAGAGCAATTTATTCCAAGTGCCTTGACTGCCATTATTTGCTCTCTTTCGCCCATTTTCATCACGCTGATGAGTTTGTTTTTTTTCAAAGGTTTTCGCATTACTTACAAGATAGTGATAGGCTTGCTTTTAGGCTTGTTTGGCATAGGTTTGATTTTTGCAAAAGACCTTTCTATTACATTTGATGGTAAAATTATTTTGGCATTATTGGTACTTTTGGTTGCTATTTTGTGTTGGGGCTTAGGCAGTATTTTATTGAAAAAAAATCCCTTGCCTATCAGTTTATTTATGAGCCTTGGTTTGCAAATGCTAATCGCTGGTGTAATTAATATGCTGATTTCTAATGTTTTAGAAGACAATTCTAAATTATTAGAAACAAAAATAGAAGGAATATTAGCACTATTGTATTTGGTAATTTTTGGCTCGCTGATTGGGTATAGTTGTTACCTTTATGTGTTGGGACATTACACGGCGGCTCGTATCTCGATACACAGTTATATCAATACGCTGATAGCGGTATTGGTTGGCTGGCTTGTTGGTGGAGAAACGATGAATGAATATATCATTTTAGGAACATTGATTGTTTTGACAGGCTTGGTAATTGTGAATAGAGAATATGCAACATTAGCGAAATTGGCAGCAATTTAAAACCTGAAATTTAGCTCAAACTAAAATATTATGTCAAGTGTAAAAAAAATATTTGCTTGTAACAATTGTGGTGCGACTTCTCCAAAGTGGATGGGTAAATGCACGGACTGTGGCGAATGGAATACGTACCAAGAGGAGGTTATTTTTAAAGTAACCAAACAAGAGGAAAAAGAAAAGGCTTGGAAGGCTTCTGGAACAAAAAAAGATGACCCAAAACCTTTGATTATTGGCGAAATACAAGCAAGTAACACGCAACGATTGGTCACGCCCGATGGCGAACTCAATCGGGTACTTGGTGGCGGTATCGTAAGTGGTTCGGTAGTTTTGGTAGGTGGTCAGCCAGGTATTGGTAAATCTACTTTGATGCTGCAATTGGCATTAAGGGTTGGTGTGAGAGTGCTGTATGTTTCGGGTGAAGAAAGTGAACAGCAGATAAAAATGCGTGCGGATCGTTTGGGAAGTAAGATGGCAGAATGTTATATTTTGACCGAAACTAATACCAATAAAATAATGCAGCAAGCGCAGCAGCTTGAGCCAGAATTGATAATTATAGATTCGATACAGACGCTTTCTTCTCCTAATATTGATAGCACACCAGGCTCTATTTCGCAGGTGAGAGAGTGTTCGGGCGACCTTCAACGCTTTGCCAAAGAAACCAATATTCCAATTTTTGTCATTGGTCATATTACCAAAGATGGTTCTATTGCTGGGCCTAAATTATTGGAACATATCGTAGATGCAGTGTTGCAATTTGAAGGAGATCAGCACTATACGTATAGAATTTTACGCACTATAAAAAATCGTTTTGGCTCTACGGACGAAATGGGTATTTATGAAATGCAAGCAAATGGATTGCGTGAAGTATCAAATCCTTCTGAATTGTTGCTTTCTCAAAAAGACGATGACCTTAGCGGAAGTGCCGTTTGCGCTACGATTGAAGGTATGCGCCCGATGCTGATAGAAACGCAAGCATTGGTCACAAAAGCGGTTTATGGAACACCACAACGCTCGGCTACGGGTTTTGACCTACGTCGTTTGAGTATGCTTCTGGCTGTTTTAGAAAAACGCTGTGGTTTTATGTTTGGACAAAATGACGTTTTTTTGAATATTGCAGGTGGTATCAGAGTAGATGATCCTGCAATGGATTTAGCGATTGTGGCATCCCTGATTTCTTCATTAGAAGATATTGCAGTACCGAGTAATTTTTGTTTTGCTGGAGAGGTTGGTCTTTCGGGAGAAATTCGTGCGGTCAATCGGATTGATCAACGTATTCAAGAAGCCGACCGATTGGGTTTTAAAAGTATTTTTATTTCAAAATACAATGTAAAAGGATTGAATTTGGATAAATACGGCATACAAGTACACACGATTGGAAAAATGGAAGAGCTGTATAATGCACTGTTTACTTAGGTACTATTTTATTTCTTTCGGGTCTTGAAAACCCGAAAGAAATAAAATAACAACAAACTACATCACACCTTTTCCTTCTCTGTAAACTGCCGTCAATACGACTTGTAAAACAGATTGCAAGGTAGATTTAT
Organism: Chitinophagales bacterium; assembly: GCA_031374645.1. Lineage (GTDB taxonomy): Bacteria > Bacteroidota > Bacteroidia > Chitinophagales > Saprospiraceae > CANHEE01. The sequence continues at coordinate 19,400 of JANMGN010000225.1, forward strand.
CCAAATTCGCCAAATTATCGGCTGTCGTATGATGGTATTTTCCAAAACTACCATCGGGATTGCGATTGATAATGTCCACCATCGGGATACCAACTTGGTTCACAAAATAATGGTCATCTGTAACAGGTTGTCCTTTTTCATCTACAAATAAATTAGAGTGACCCAATTCTTCTGCGATTTTCCAAAGTTTGTTTGTAATAATTGGAGCGTACTGCATAGACACAGCCTCTTTGTCAAAACGAGCGTTTTTTGCGCCTGTCATATCAAAAAGAACGCCAAATCGAGCCATATAACTGCCTTTTGTTTTTGCCCAATATTGAGAACCCAAACACCAGTTTTCGGCAGCACCATTATTGTCGCCATAATCTTCAAGGTCAAAAAATACCAAATCAACGCCTACATCACAAGGGTTATTTTGCATCAAACGAGCTATTTCGAGCAAAGAAGCAACGCCACTTGCACCATCATCCGCACTGTCAAAAGATTTTTTTTGCTTTGCAGGGTCGGTATCGCTATCCGCAAAAGGACGAGTATCCCAATGCGAAGCCAACATCACACGGCGGCTGTTCCCTGGATTTATTTTTCCAATAATATTTGTACCGTTTAAGGTAATCCCATTGTAGGATTTTTCTGTAAAATTTTGCTCTTCGACCGTTACACCGTAGCTTTTCAACTTTTTTATTATCCAGTTTTTACAAGCCTTATGCGCAGGTGTATTAGGAACACGAGGACCAAAAGCGACTTGTTTTGCTGTAAAAGCATAAATAGAATCGCCCGATGCTTGGGGAACTTCTACGTTCACTACGGGCTTCGGTGTAGCAGGTTCTGTAACAACCGTAGGATTACGCTCAACCAAAGGCGAACAGCCTCCGATTTTTCCTATTGCTGGCAAAATCATCGCTGCAATGAGCGTGAAAATTAATATTTTGATTGCTAAACTTCTGTTCATTTTTTATTTTATTTTAACCTAATTTTTATAAGGTGCTAAAGGTTTATCTATTACTTCGCTTATTTTTTCTAAGTCAATTACGCTGCCTTCATTTTCATCAACGGTGTACATGGGAACAAATTTTTTCGCCCAACTTATATCATGTGATTGATAAGAAATACTCGATTGTACTTGTTGTCCAAAATCTATATCGTGTGCTTTTACAAACACCAAAAACTCGGCTTTTATTGCCATCAAATCGTCAAAAGTTTTTCCGTACAGTAAACTTTCAGTTGTGATAGGATGTACGACCGTAAAATTCAAGGGAAAAAGCATAATTTTGCTTCTTTCCAAGGGCAATCCTTGAAAACGACGTGTCATCAAACCGTCGGCACTTGTTTCTACCCAAGAAAAAGTAACTTGTACCTCTAAATCTATCAATTGTGAGCTTCTTTGATTGACCATGCGAAACATCAAACCGTTGATGTCGTCTTTATAAGGCGAAAAAAGCATTTTTTCACTGTACATAATTTTTGAAACGGGACGTGTAAATTTGGCATAATACAAACCCGTTACCAAAGCAAAAATAAGTAAACCTATCAATGCTTCCACGGCTGCAATTGTATTTGACCAAAAGCAATTAGGAGAAATCGCTCCATAACCTACGGTTGTCAGCGTTTGTACACTAAAAAAGAAGCATTTTGTATATTGTGGATAAAAACTCGAAAAATACTCGCCACTAAGCGCATTTTCGCCAACTAAAACATATAAAAAAGCAAAGAACGCATTTACGACGGTATAAAAAGCAAAAATAACAGTATGAAATGCTGTCCAAGACATTTTTAACAAGGAATTGTAAGGATGCCATACAAAAGCTCCTTTTCGTTTTACACGAAATTTTCCATTTTTGTCCACCATTCGGTACGCTCCTACCAACTGAGTTCCTAAGCCTAAATCGTTGTCTAAATGTTGATTTTTCATTTCATAAAGATTAAGGGAGTTTATAAAAAATAACTTAGTAGTGATTAAAAAATAACTTGTGTACTTTCATCACTTAAGTAGTTGGGCTAAGATAATCATAATTTTTTAAAAAGGAAGTCGTTGTAAAATAACAACGTAACTTCCTTGCAGTCAGTTACTTATGTTATTTTACAACGCCAAAAAAATTACTGATTATTTCTATACGCCTATTTACTTACCAAGTCGGCTTATTATTTATTACAAATTCCCTAATTTCGAGCATTTTACAAAAATAAGATACAAAATACTTTGTAGCACTTTATATCTTATTTTTCAGACTAATCTACCAAGCGTTGTATTTTAAATACCTCTTGCTCCTTTACTCTGATAGGATATTTTTCAACCATCAAATTTTCAGAAGTTAAATCGTAGTTTTCAGCTGCATTGATAGCAAACTGATTGATAAATTTGTAGATACGGACAGTCATTTTATCTACAAATGAAAGCGCATCATCAAATGCCAACACTTTATCTGTAACAATGTATAAAAATGCAGGCGCAACATCGTGCTTTTTAAGGCTCGGATGTGGATTGGTCAAAGATATTTCTCCTTTTGCAGCCATATCTTCTACCACTTGTTTAAACATCACATTAATAGAAGGGTGTACACGGTAGCCCATATAAAAATCTATACGATACAATTTTTCTTCTATCAAATGATGTACTTTATAGTTTATCGAATACGGCTCATCCGCAACGTGTATATTTATAAACCAATACGTTTGCGCACGTTTTGGCTGTTTGAAAATCATAGAATTTAAAACAGATTCTTCTATTTCGTCACGTCTATTGGCTTGTACCATATAAACGATGTGTGGCGCATACTCAGGAACGGTTTCGTCATTGCTCAAATCCGTAATAAGATCAGAATAATTATTTATTTTGACGTATTTAATAGCTTTATTTCTAATACGTGAGGCACGATGATGAACAAACATCACTAAGAAAAAGATACAAGTTAAAAAGAGTGAAACCCATGCTCCATGAGTTAGTTTCAAGAGATTGGCATACATAAAACCACATTCAACAATGATAAATATAGCACCTATGATACCGACTGTAAGAAGACTTTTATGTTTTATCCTGTGCCAAAATACCAACATAAGTGCAGTAGTAGCCAACATTGCTATTGTGATGGCAAGCCCGTAAGCCGCTTCCATTTTGGAAGATTCTTGGAAGTATAAAACGATGCCCAAACAACCAAAAAATAACATCCAGTTGATAGCAGGAATATACAACTGAGAGCGTTGCTCCGTAGGATACTGAATATCCAAACGATACCAAACCTTGAGTTTTACAGCTTCATTTATCAAAGAAAAAGAACCTGTTATCAAGGCTTGACTTGCAATAACGGTTGCCATAGTTGCGATAATAATCGCAGGAATCATAAACCATTCAGGTACGATTTCATAAAAAGGAATGCGTCCATTAAGCGTTGCGGTAGTACCTCTGCTTGCTGCTTCGGCTGCTGTTTTTAAGAGCCAAGCACCTTGTCCCATGTAGTTGCAAATGAGAGCGAAAATAACAAAAAACCAAGAAGCTCTGATGTTTTGCTTACCACAATGTCCCAAATCCGAGTACAATGCCTCAGCTCCTGTAACACAGAGAAACACCGCACCAATCAAAACCAGTGCTTTAGGATATTCCAAAATCAATTTGAATGCATAGTAAGGATTAATTGCAACCAGTACCTCTGGCATTTGTACAATATATCTTACGCCGAGCCAAATCAACATCGAAAACCAAATGACCGTCAGCGGCCCAAAGGTTTTCCCGACGACATCCGTTCCAAATTGCTGAAAAACAAAGAGTGCAAACAGTATCACAATGACAATTAATATAATAACTTCGTGGTGTAGGTCAGGTTTTATTTTGGTCAAACCTTCTACTGCCGAGGTCAGTGAAATCGCAGGTGTGATAATACCATCTGCCAAAAGTGCGCTACAACCAGCCATCGCTACGTAAATCATCCATTTGGGACTTACACGACGGACTAAACTAAATAGCGCAAAAATTCCACCTTCTCCGTTGTTGTCAGCGGTAAGCGCAAGGATGATGTATTTGAAAAATGCTTGTAAAAACAAAGTCCATATCACACAAGATAGACCGCCCAGAACGATTTGTTCCGTAATAACGTTATCGTCGATAATCGCACGCATTACGTACAAAGGAGAAGTTCCAATATCTCCGTAAACGATACCCAATGTAATAATTACGCCCCAAAAACTTAGCGAATGACGGTTAGAATGACCACTCATAATTGTATTTTTTTTAGCAGGTACTCAAATTAATAATTATTAATTTTGCCCAATAGTTTAAAATAGAGCCGTAAAAGTACCTATTCTTAATCTAATAAGCAATGTTTTAGTATTCAAAATCTTTTCTTTTTTCTTCCCGCTTTTTTTACCTTTGCAAAAATAAAAAACGCCATTTGGTAATTATTTGATAATCAATACTTTACAATGATAAAAAGAATTGTTAAACTCACTTTTAGGGAAAGTGAAATCGCAGCATTTGAAAAAATTTTTGAAGAAAGTAAAAATAAAATCAAAGCAAGAGAAGGCTGCCATCATGTAGAACTTTTGCAGAATGCTGACGCTCCTCACATTTTTTTTACTTTTAGCATTTGGGAAAATGAAGCAGCACTCGAAGCCTATCGAAACTCCGAACTTTTTATAAATACTTGGGCAAAAACGAAAATTTTATTCGCAGAAAAAGCGGCGGCGTGGACGGTCGTTTTGAAAAATGAAGCGGACTGAAATATTCTAAGTCATTTAAACTTTAAGTATTTTCTCCACTTCATAAATAGAATTTATTTTACCAGCAAAAAGGCAATAAAAATCTGGCGATTGATTTAAGATAGCGATTTCGGTAGGTCGCCCGTCATCTATATGATTTGCTTTTAGTTTTGATTTTATAGTAAAAAAATTGGAGAAATAATTGAGCTGCACACTGTCGCTTAGATATTGTTTTACCTGAGCCAACATTTTCTCTTTTGAAGAGAAAGGTTGTGCAGCGCAAGCATTGCAATTTGAAGTAAAATCGGGACGACAGTCCGTATTTATCTGCTGACAATCGAAGGTAGGAAGATTATCGTAACTCACTTTGTGATGCGTGTAAGCTACCGAAGAAAGCGACAAAAGTCCCGACAACCCATAAGGCATCATAGAAGCAAACTGACCATCCATAATAGTAATTCCTTTGCCTTCAAACTGCGGCGAACTCACAAAGCACATCTCTGAAATCTCGTGCATCAGGTGAATATCGCTCAATCCAAACAAGCGATTTATGGTATTACTTGCAGTATAAGTGGCATTTATGACCGATGGCGCAGCGAGTTTTTTATCTGTTAAAAAAACTTGCCACAAGTCATTTTCTTTTGTAACTTTATTTATTTTTTCGTTTAAAAAAATTGTAATATTTTGATTGTCAAATAGTTGTGATTTGTAATAGTTTGCAATTAGAATTGGGTCAAAACTGTATTCTTCTGTGAGATACAAGGCTTCGAGCCTATCGTAATTAAACAAATGATGATTTTCTACTTTTTCACATTTGATATTGACATAATCGCAAAAACGCTCAAATTGTTTGGCATCTGTAAAAGAAGCAAACCTATCTATGGCGTAATATTTTTCAAAAGAAAAATTTATAAAATCACGATGTTCAGCTGTAAATCTTGTTTTGTTTTCATCTGACATCAAGGCAGTTGCAATACTACGTGGATAGTGATAACCTCCGTGCAAACGTGCTTGATTGACAATACTCGCCTTACTAAAAAGAGTAGCTTCCTTCTCGATTAAAGCTACTTTTTTTCCTTTTCGAGCCAAATAAAGTGCCGAATACGAACCAAAAATCCCGCCACCAATAATTATATAATCAAAATTTTCAGTCATTTTATTTTTTTAAACTGGGCTGCATTCTATACGCTTTATCCAAAAAAGGTTGCCCTTTTGCAGCGTCGCCTCCGTCTTTGTAAGCCGACCCTAAGAAAAAATATAAAATAGCTTGGTCAGGTGCATATTTTATGGCTTCTTGAAACTGATTTATAGCATCTTTATAACGTCCTTGCATAGCATAAGCACTGCCCAAATTGCGCCTTGCATCTACAAAACGAGGATCGAGCGCAACCGCTTTTTCATATACTCTCTGAGCTTCGGGCATATTGCCTTTGTTAAAAAAAATCATTCCCATATTGCTCCAAACTTTTGCGTCGGGTTGTAACTCAGCAGCTTTTGTGTAGTAACTCAAAGCCTTATCTTCATCGCCTTTATAAAAATACGCTAAGCCCATCTCTCCAAATGCATCTGCATAAGTGGGATAAATAGAAATTGATTTTTCAAAATGGGCTATTGCCTTGTCTATCATGGCATTATTTTTTTCGTCACGCCCTTTTTTAGTCAATTCAAGTGCATAATGATAATTGATTTTGGCACAATTGGGCGATGAATTAACATCTGTTTCGTATAATGAAAGACTATCTTTCCAAGCAGGATTTCTCGCTATTGTTTCTATCGAAAATACAGCCAACAAAGCTAATGAAACATATTTTAGTATATTGTGATTGGGCAAAAATACATTTTTTTCATTCTCACTTTTAGGAAAAAAAGATACCAACGCAGCAATCAGCGCAATTACGAAACCCAAACTCGGTACGTACATCAAGCGTTCGCCATAGCCTGTACCAATAGTAATGAAAATATTGCTTGAAATAGAAAAAGTAATGAGCGCAAATAAAATCCCGAAAGAAATAATATTTTTTTCTTTTATTTTATAAAAAGCAAAGCCCAGTAGAGCCAAATAAACCAAAGCTGAAAGCAGTACTTTCCAATCACCAAAACCACTTATTTGCACCTGATTGTAACCCATATCAGACACCAAAGGATGCGGAAATACAAGTGTTTTGAGATAAAAACCTGCCATACAAATCGCACCTGCCAATTTATTGACGCCTGTTTGTGCGAAAATAAAATTATCCAAAGGAGATACGTTATCAATACCAACCTGTGAACCTAAGACTTGCGAACGACAAATCAGGAAAAAAACAACAGGCAACAACATAAAAGCCGAAATTTTTATATTTTGACTTAATGTAGCATTTTTGCTGAAAAAATAAATCATTAAAGGAAAAATAGCTAAAAAAGTAATCGCACTTTCTTTTGAAAACATAGCTGCTGTATAACACAACAACGCTAAAATTATATTTATAATTTTTTGATTACCAATATATTGTAAAATATAATTACAAGCTAAAATGCTAAAAAGAAATGCTAATATTTCATCACGGCTTTTGATGTTCGCAACCACTTCTGTATGTATAGGATGCGCTACGAAAATAGCTGCAACCACAAACGGCAACCAAATTGTATATTCTGAAAGTATTTTTTGTAAAAAACGAAACACCGCTACTGCTGTAAAAGCATATAAAAGTACATTCATAAAATGACTTAAAAATGGTTTATCGGGCGAAAAATCCCATTCCGCAGCGAACATTACCAAAGAAAGCGGACGATAAAGTGTTCCTGGCGAGTTCCAATACCCTTTGCGGTACTCCGTAGTGAGCAATTCCGAAATACCAGCAAAACCTTTTTTTGTGATATAATTGTCTTTTATAACCGAATAATCATCTAAGGCGTAGCCGTGATTGAGCGTATTTGCATAAAGCAAAAAAGCAAAAATAGCAAGTATAAGAGAAGGCAACCAAAGATTTTGTTTGGTTTCGTTTGTAATAGGAGTAGTTTGTGGCGGAGCTTGTTGCTTAGCAACATTCTGTTTTTTCATTATTTTTAATTTTGTGGTAAAAATAATACAAAGTTAGAAAAATGAGGAGATTTTGGAATTAAAAATAGATTTTTTGATTAGTCTAAAAATTTTAAAAAGAAAAAAACGCAACTTTAACAGTTTTATTTAAGTTTCAAAAAAATTTATTTTAAGTTCAGAATATATTTTTATTTTTTTAATAAAATAAAAATACACTGATTATCAGCATTTTATATAATATACTTTTTAAATTAAGTTAAAAAATATTTAAAAATTTATTAGAAATGAAATTAAAATACAAATTTTAACGTTTGTTAAAATGTGAATACGTAAGTACATAAGTATTAGAATACCAATTCACATACGAATACTATAAATTAACAAATTACCAAAAACTATATTTTTAAAATGGCTACTACAAATCATAAAATTCTCCTCGTTGAAGATGACCAAAATTTTGGCGACGTACTTCATCACTACCTTGAAATGAACGATTTTGATGTGACACTTGCGGCTGATGGAGTTGCTGGTTTTGAAACATTCAAAAAAGGTAAATTTGATCTTTGTATTTTCGACGTTATGATGCCGAAAAAAGATGGTTTCCAACTTGCAAAAGAAGTTCGGGAACGTGATGCGAATGTACCTATCGTTTTCTTGACTGCAAAAACTATGAAAGAAGATGTTTTACAGGGTTTCAAAATTGGTGCTGACGATTATATCTCAAAACCGTTTAATCCTGACGAACTATTGCTTCGCATACAAGCCGTACTAAAACGTACTGCGCCAAAGAACGAAAAAGAAGAAATTCGTGACTATAATATTGGTAAATACCATTTCAACGTGCCGCTTCGTATATTGACTTATAATAATGATACTTCTTCTAAGGTAAAACTTTCGCCAAAAGAAGCACAATTGTTACAATTGTTTTGTACACACGTGAACGATGTTTTATCTCGCTCAGAAGCTTTGACCAAAATTTGGGTAGAAGACAACTACTTTACAGCACGTAGTATGGACGTTTTCGTTACGAAACTCCGTAAATACCTTAGCCTTGACGAAAATATTGAGATTGTAAATATTCATGGAAATGGTTTCCAGTTGTTGGTCAGAGAAGGCGCAACAGCATAACTTCGCAGACCATAAAGTGTAAAAAGTGGCTATCTCAAAATTTGAGGTAGCCACTTTTTTGCTTTACAATATAAAAAATGTTACCTTTGTGAACTTTTTATTTAAGAAAAAGTTTTATTAGGACTAAAAAATAACTATATTCAGCTATGCAATTGAGCGAACAAGAAATTGTAAGACGAGATTCCTTACAGAAAATCAGAGAAATGGGGATAGACCCATATCCAGCAGAAGCTTTTGAAGTAAATGCAAATGCACACGACATCAAAGAGAACTATAAAGAAGAAGTCTTAGAAGATGGTTCTAAAAATCGCTTGAACTACCACGAGATAAGTCTTGCGGGTCGTTTGATGAATGTACGTGAAGCTGGAAAAGCATTGTTTGGAAATATCCAAGACAGTAGTGGACGCATACAAGTATATCTGCGTCGTGATGATTTTGCACAAGGCGAAGACAATACTTTTTTTGACGTAGTGATAAAAAAATTGCTTGATATTGGCGATTATGTAGGCATCAAAGGTTTTGCTTTCAAGACAAAAACGGGAGAGGTTTCTATACACGTAAAAGAATTTAAAGTATTAGCGAAGGCTTTGCGTCCTTTGCCTGTGGTAAAAACAGATGCAGAAGGCAATGTTTTTGACGCTTTCAGCGATCCAGAATTGCGTTATCGCCAGAGATACGTAGATTTGACGGTTAATGCTGGTGTGAAAGAGGTATTTTTGAAGCGTACTTTGATGATAAAAACCATTCGTGATTTTTTAAATGACCACGGTGCGATAGAAGTAGATACGCCTGTATTGCAAAATATTCCTGGCGGCGCAGCAGCACGTCCTTTTAAAACGCATCACAATGCGCTCGATACAGAATTTTATTTGCGTATTGCAAATGAGTTGTATTTGAAACGTTTGGTGGTTGGCGGTTTTGATTTTGTTTATGAGTTTTCTCGTAACTTCCGCAACGAAGGTATGGATAGAACGCACAATCCAGAATTTACCGTTTTAGAATTTTATGTAGCTTACCACGATTACTATTGGATGATGGATTTTACAGAAATCCTTTTGGAGAAAGTAGCAATGGCACTTCATGGCACAACAGAATTGCAAGTAGGCGACAAGATAATCAGCTTCAAAGCTCCTTTCAAGCGTATCGGTATTTTAGAAGCAATCCAAGAAAATACGGGTATAGATGTCAGCGCAATGAACGAAGATGAGCTTCGTGCAACGTGCAAAAAATTGCATATTGCAGTAGAAGATTCTATGGGAAAAGGAAAATTGATTGATGAGCTTTTTTCAGAAACCTCTGAAAAACACTATACACAGCCTACGTTTATTATGGATTATCCTGTGGAAATGTCGCCTTTGACTAAAAAACACCGCAGCAAACCAGGTTTGGTAGAGCGTTTTGAGCTGATGATAAATGGGAAAGAAGTAGCAAATGCCTATACAGAATTAAATGACCCTATCGACCAACGGGAGCGTTTTGAGGAACAAGTCCGTTTGATGGATAGAGGTGATGATGAGGCGATGTTCATCGACCACGACTTCCTTCGTGCAATGGAATACGGTATGCCGCCAATGGCTGGTATCGGTATCGGAATTGACCGTTTGGCAATGTTGATGACCAATCAGGCTTCTATTCAAGAGGTATTATTTTTCCCTCAGATGCGTCCAGAATAATTGTAGATATTTTCAATTTTTATACCTCACGGGTTTTGAAAAACCGTGAGGTATAAAAATTGAAAATGCCTACAATTCGTTTCTCAAAACCTCCAAAGGCGGATGATTGACTACTGTTCGTGCGTTGAATAAACCAATAATCAAGGTCAATAAAACAATCACTACAAATACAATTATTGTAGGCGACCAATCGGGCGAAAAAGGCACTTTGAACAAAAATTTTGACAATAAAAATGCTGCGCCACTCGAAAGAATAATTCCCGTAGCAGTCGCCATTGCGCCTAACATGAGGTATTCTATGGCGTTGATAGACAAAATTTGACGACGACTTGCGCCCAATGTTCTCAATAAAACACTCTCTTGCAAACGCTGATATTTGCTCAATGCGACTGAGCTTATCAACACTATCAAACCTGTTAAAATGCTGAATAATGCCATAAAACGTATCACAAAAGATACTTTCCCAAGCACTGTATCTACTGTTTGAAGGATTTGAGTAATGTCTATTACAGAAATATTAGGAAATTTTTGAACTGCATCTTTCTGAAAATCAGCTGATTGTTGCGCATCGCTTACTCTTGTTATCAATACATGAAACTGCGGTGCAGCTTCTAAAATCCCTCGGGGAAAGACGACAAAAAAGTTCGTTTGTACTTTATTAAAATTCACTTTTCTAATATCGCTCACGACCGTTTCCATAGGCGCGCCTTGCACATTAAACGACATTTTTGCACCAGGTTTTATTTTCAAAGCCTCGGCTACACGGTCAGAGATAGACACGTAAATAGTACCGTCTTTTTTATTTTGATTTAAAAAATCGCCTTCAACAACTGTTTCTGTTTCGATAAGCGTATCACGATACGTACAACGGTACTCTCGTTCCAAAGCCCATTTTTCCATTTCCAAAGTGCTATCCGACAAAAGTTCTGTTACATTTTTTCCATCTAAACTATCCAGACGCATCGTAACAATCGGCACATCTTGTAAAACGGGCATTTTGTAACTATTTACAAGCGTTTTTATTTCCTCTTTTTGCTTAGTTTGTATGTCAAAGAGTATCATATTGGGCTGCGCTCCGCTGCCCGAAAGTTGTACTTGTTTGAGCAAAAGGCTTTGCGTGAAAAACAAAGTAGAAACCAAAGCTGTTCCTAAACCAATCGCCACCATCAATATAAGTGTCTGATTATTAGGACGATACAAATTAGAAATACCTTGTCGCCACACATAACTCCAATCCATAGGGAAGAAACGACGCACTGCCCAAGTCAAAAACTTTGCAATCGCTGCTAATATCAAAAACATTCCCAAAAGAACGACCAAAAAACCAATTGCAGCATTTACTTGTTTGGTTTGTAAGTAAGCAAAACTACCTATAAACAAGGTAATTAAAGTATAGACCGCCCATTGTGCAAAATCTCGGTTGTTGCTATTTTCTTCAAAAGAAGCACGTAAAACACGCAAAGGCGACGTATTTCTAATGCTCAAAAGTGACATCATCGCAAATAAAACGGCTACAATTACGCCAATAAAAATACCTCGTGCCATTGCTGACCACGACACTTCATTTACTACGTTTTGTATGGGTAAAAAATCTTTGAGCAAAATCGGTAAAAGATACTGTATCAAACTTCCTAAAATTGCTCCTAAAATTGCTGCGCCAACCGACATTACAACAATTTGAATTAATACAATCCAAAAGGCTTGCATACCACTCGCTCCGAGTGTTCTCAAAATAGCCACCGTCGGGCGTTTATCTTTTACGTATATATGTACTGCACTCGCTACTCCGATGCACCCCAAAAGTAAGGCTACAAAACCAACCAATCCCAAAAAATCAGTTAGATTTTTAAAAGCTGTTCCGATAGTTTTTTTGCGTCCTTCTACTGTTTCTACATCAATTTTTGCAGTAGAAAGGCGTTTTTCAAACGGTTTTATCTTATTATCAACATTTACCGAAGGTGGAAATTTGAAATAATATTGGTAATTTACACGACTACCACGTTGCACCAAACCTGTTGCATTGAGTTCTTTGATAGGCACATAAACGATAGGCGCAACCGTAGAACCAATACCTGATTGACCAGGGCCAGACAAGGCTTGTCCGTCTATGACAAACGAAACATCGCCAATTCTAATACTATCACCTACGCCAATTTTAAATTGGTTGGCTAAACTTTTGTCTATCAAAGCCCTTGCGCCACCCGATTTAAAACTCGCAGCAGCACTCGAAGGCTCGCTATTTATTGCGCCATAAAAAGGAAATGCACCTTCGATAGCCCGCACAGCGACCAAACGGGTCTGTTGGCTTTTAGGTAAAAAAGCCATCGAAACAAAAGAAATTTCTTTTGCTCGCTCGCCACCCAAGCTGTCTATAAGTTGTAAAATTCCTTTGTCAGAAATACCTTCTTGGCGTGTTCCCAAAGCTAAATCAGCACCAATCAAGCCTTTTGCTTCGTTATTGATACTTTTTTGTAGATTTTCAGAAAACGCATCTATCGCCACCAATGCAGCAATACCCAATACAATAGATGATGCAAAAAGCAATAATTTTCCTCGGTTGCGACGGCTATCACGCCAAGCCATATTCAAAAGCCAATGTAACAAAATAGTATGATTTTATTTTTAGTAGAAATATTTTTTCGTAATACCTTTTCCTAAGACGTTTTAAAAGTAAAATTATCGTTTTTTTTTGTGCTAAAAAATGAAATATCTACTTAAATAAAAGAATAGTAAAAGTCACTGGTCTAAAAATTGATAAAAGTCAAATAATTTAACACTTAATACTTGCTTTTGTGAGATTGAACAATACATATTGCAATGCAGTTTGTATAAATGCTTAAAATTGATGCATCAACCATATCTAAATCTTCTATTTCAAAGCAAAAAATCCATTTATCCCATGAATTTTCTAAAAATTTTACCTTTTATTTTATTGTGGCAAGGTACTTTTGCACAAAAAATTATTTATGTCAATCTTGCTGCTACGGGAACAAACACTGGTAGTTCATGGCAAAATGCTTTTCTCGACCTTCAAGACGCCTTAGCGTCAGCCCAAAAAAATGATGCTATTTGGATGGCAAAAGGTATTTATTTTCCTACCAAAACGACTGACCGAAGTATTTCATTTTACATCAAAAATACAGTAAGTATTTACGGTGGTTTCGCAGGAAATGAAATAAGTATCATGAACCGAGATTTTGAAAAAAACAAAACTATTCTAAGTGGAAATATAGGAAATAGTGCCGATTCTTTAGACAATAGTTATAGGGTAATAAACGGAATTAATATTAAAGATATAACTTATTTAGATGGTGTGGACATTGCTTATGCTAACGCAAATCTAAGTACAAACACTCCATTAACGGATAATACAGGATTATCTGGCGCAGGATTATACGTGACTACAACATCACTCATCGCAAGCAAATTAGAAGTGAAAAATTGTAATTTTTACAATAATTTTGCTAAAAATAATGGCGCTGCAGTATTTTTTAATTGTTCCGAACCTGACAAAGTCTATATTAATGTAAAAAAATGTAATTTTTATAATAACAGTGCAACGTATGGTGGAGCTATTCATATTGCTGAAAATAGCCCCTTGTCGGTTACTATTGATAGTTGTACTTTCAATAGTAACAAAGGGCGCTATGCTTGTGGAGGTATTTCTATAGAAACAGGGATAGGGAAAGAATATAATATAGCGATTAAAAATAGTAACTTTAGTGAGAATAGTTCAGTAACAGGAGATGGCGCAAATATTTATTTTTCAAGTTACCTCAATCCAAATAATTATAATTCAATTATTCTTGTCAATGACTATTTTGGTAAAACTAAGGGTGCAAGCTCTATTTTAGTGGATGGAGTAGGGGAATTGCTTATTCAAAAGAGTTATTTTATAAATTCAGGCGGCATTGGAACTAGCACAGATATGAAAATAATTAGTTCTACCTTTTTTAAGAGTGGAAGTATTTTTGGCAAAATAAAAGTAATGAAAAATTGTGTTTTTTATAAAAACGAAAACATCCTAAATATTGGAGCATCAAGCGAGGATATTATCAATTTTGACAATAACATATTTGCATTCAATAAGAATTTATTTGGGATATATAGTCTTATAAATGCAAAAAGCATTTTTTTGAGAAATTCTATTTTAATTGATAACACTTGGGGTAGTATTAATGAAGATTTTGAAAAAATTGAAGTTCAAAACTCTATAATAGACGATGTATCACAGAACAATAATTTTGGTAAAAAAATAAAGATTGATGCAGCTTGTCTGCTCAATGCTAATCCGTTATTTGTAGATACATCAAAATTAGATTTTCGGCTTCTCCCGTGTTCTCCTGCCATAAACGCAGGAAACAATACCTACGCACAAGGGAACTTAACAGATTTTGATGGCAAACCACGTATCGCACATCAAAAAATCGATATTGGACCTTACGAATTTCAAGATTTCAAGATAAGTAATTTTTCTACCAAACCAAGTTTTTGCACCAGCAAAGAAGGCGCTCTTTTACCTATTTTACAAGGTAATTGTGATAAAACACCTACTATTTCGTGGAAAAATACTCAAAATCAAACAGGTAACGGTAGTGACAAATTAGCTTCTGGGACTTATACTTTTTATGTAAAAGATACCAATGGCTGTGCTGATACTTTAAAAAATATAATAATAGAAGACAAAGGAAATATATCAGCTGATTTCAATATTTTCAATACTTCTGGTACAAATGCAAAAAATGGAAGCATCGCAGTAACAAATGTCAATAATGGAAAAGCTCCGTTCAAATATATTTGGAGCAATGGCGATACAACAAAAACTATAAAAAATCTTGCCGCAGGCGATTATAAAGTAACTATTTCTGACGCAAACGGCTGTTTATTTTCTACTACTTTGACGATAAAAGCGGCTTCTGCTCTAAGCGATATTTTTACAGGAAATATCAGTGTAACACCAAATCCTGCAAGTGACAAAATTACGTTCCGTTACGATATTTCACAATTCTCTGACAATATGTTCGTTGTGCTTTATGACACACAAGGAAAGGTTGTTTTATCGAAACAGTCTTTAAAACATGAAGAACAAATTGATATTTCAAGCCTAATTTCAGGTTTATATTTTTATCAAATTACTGATAATCAAAAGATTATAACAAGAGGAAAAGTAATCGTAAAATAAAAAAAGCCGTTTAAGCAAAACACTTAAACGGCTCTTTTTATGTAAAAAATTAGGCTTCTAACGTACTCAAATCTATTTTTTCTTTTCTAAAATAAGCTATAATTCTACAAACCAATACAAAGAATGGAATGTACATACAGATTTTAGGCATATCAAAATGTTCTAAAACGATGATAGATTTACGTTTTAATCTTTCTGAAAGCAAATACATTGCTGGTACTAAAATCAGTGTAAGGAATGTTGCGAAAGCTAAACCGAAAATCATTGTCCAAGAAAGCGGTCCCCAAAAAGCAACTTGATCGCCACCAAAGAAAAGGTGTGGATTTAGTTCGCTAAATAAAGTATAGAAATCTATATTTAGACCAACTGCCAAAGGTACAAGTCCCAACATGGTAGCCGTAGCGGTCAAAAGTACAGGTGTCATACGAGTACGACCCGCTTCTATGATTGCCTCCTTGAGTGGCAAGCCTCGTTCGAGCAAAATATCAGTAAATTCTACCAATAAAATACCATTTCGTACCACAATTCCAGCCAATGCAATTACTCCGATACCTGTCATAATGATAGAAATATCCATTCGGAACAACATAAAACCAAGCAATACACCAATTACAGAGAAAATAATTTCTGACATAATCAATATCGGCTTACTGATAGAGTTGAATTGTGTTACCAAAATCAATACGATTAATAGCATAGAAATCAACATGGCTCTTCCGAAAAATGCACTTGTTTCAGCTTGATCTTCTTGTTCTCCACCAAATTTTATAGTCACACCGTCAGGAATTGAGTAATCTTTGAGTGCAGCTTGTACCTGCGCAACGACTTCGTTCGGGTTGTACTCTGTTAATACATTGGAAGCAACAGTCACTACACGCTCTTGATTTTTACGTTTGATACCACCTACGGAGTTTCCAAATTCTACGTGCGCCACAGAAGAAATCGGAACAGAACGCATCATACCGCCCATATTCATATCACGATAAGCGATTTGAGCATTCATGAGTACGTTTAGATTATTGCGCTGTTCGGTTCTGTAACGGAGCATGATTTTGTAATCATCATTTCCGTCACGGTATTTGCTTACTTCTTTTCCAAAAACAGCGGTATTTATTTGTCCGCCGATTTGTCCCGTAGAAATACCTTCCCGTTGTGCGTGTTCACGGTCGATTTTAATTTGCGCTTCTGGTTTATTTAAAACTAAGTCAGATTTTAACTCCTCAATACCAGCAATTTTTTGATTGTTGATGTAGCGAATTACGTCTTGCGATGCTTTTGCCAAAGTTTCAAATTCTTCTCCATAAATCTCAATCGAAATTGGTTTTCCAGTCGGAGGTCCGCCTTGCTCTTGCTCCACAACGACTTGTGTACCAGGAATATCTTTTACAGCATCACGAATTTTATCCAAATAAGGTTTTGTAGATGCGCCATGTCTTTTTTCAAAAGCCACAAAAGCAACCGTTACTTTTCCTTTATGAGAAGCGACGGAGTTATCAAAGCCTTGTGGATCGCCTGCTCCAACAGCTACGTTTGCAATCATACTCGCTACCAAAGAATTATTTTCTCCGACTACCGTTTGTACTCGTTTCTCTACAATTTTTGTGATACTATCTGTATAAGTTTGGTGCGTTCCGATTGGTAACTCTATATATGTATAAACATAATTTGGGTCAGCCGATGGAAAAAAGATTACTTTTGGTGCAAATGAACCCATCAATAAAATTGTGATGAAGAACAATGATACTACTCCACCTAACATTGCGCCTGGGAATTGTAAACACCAAGTCAATAAACGAGCGTAAGCATTTTGTACGCTGGGCCAAGTTTTTGCTTGAAAACGTTGGATTACACTATTTAACACAAATTTATTTAGTAAATAAAATAAGTATATAAATATGCTAAAATTACCCATAAACGTACTTCCGCCAAGGAAAGAACACAAAATAATAACGGCAAATAGAATGCTTGTAATCCAAAAACCTCTGTCTATTTTTGATTTTTGCTTATTTTCTTCGCTATGTTCTTCTACATCCATGAAGTCCACCGCAAAAACAGGATTGATAATATAGGCTACCAACAAAGATGCTGTCAAAGTAACAATCATCGTTACGGGCATAAAGTACATGAATTTACCAATTACACCTTGCCAGAAAGCCAATGGAAAAAACGGCGCAAGCGTGGTAAGTGTTCCTGCCAAAACGGGCAAAAATACTTCTCCCGCTGCGAGTTTGGCGGCTTTTGTTATAGGTATTCCTTTGTTTTCGTGTGCGATACGGTGCGTGTTTTCTATGACCACAATTGCGTCATCTACGACAATTCCGAGTGCGAGTAAGAAACCGAAAAGTACCACAAAGTTTAGCGTAAAACCAATACTTGGCATGACTAAGAAGGCGATACACATCGAAATCGGAACGGACATTGCTACGAAAAACGCATTGGTTGTTCCCATAAAAAACATCAAAATCAAAGTTACCAATACGAAACCGATGATAATGGTATTTATCAAATCATGCAAAGTAACACGTGTCGTTTGGCTTTGATCGCCAGTAACACTTATTTTAAGGTCTTTTGGAAAATTTTGGGCTTTCATTTCCTCAATCGTTGCGCTAATTCTATCTGCTGCATCAATAAGATTTTCGCCCGAACGTTTGATAACATTTAGCGTAATTACATTTTTGCCATCTAAACGAGCAAAACTTTCTTGCTCTGCATACGCATCTTTTACCTCTGCAATGTCTTTTAAATAAACTATTGCGCCAGTTCCACCACGGATTACGATATTGCTTATTTCGCTTACATTTTTAAATTCTCCTGAAATAGAAAGCGCACGTTTCATATTTCCCATGTCCACCTGACCGCCAGGAATAGTCATATTTTCGTACTTGATAGCCATTTCGATGTCGCCCATAGTGACGTTCGCCAAAGCGGCTTTGTACATATCTACATTGACTTGGATTTCACGATTGAGCGCACCAATAATATCTACTCTTGTGATTTCTTTCATGCCTTCTACCTTGTCTTTGAGGTCGTCGGCATATTTTTTCAAGCGGCTAAGTTCATAATCACCCGAAATATTGATATTCATAATGGGTACTTGCGAAATATCAATACTCATCACGTCAGGGTCTTTAGGCAAGTCGCTTGGCAAATCAGATTTGGCTTTGTCCACCGCATCTTTTACTTTTTGCTTCGCCTCAGCAACATCTACTTCTGTCCCAAATTCTACGTTTACCATAGAAAAATTTTGAATAGAACTTGAAGTTACTTTTTTTACGCCATTGATACCTTTTACTTGTTTTTCGATTTGTTTGGTTACCAAGTTTTCCATATCCTTAGGCGATGTTCCAGGATAAAGCGTATTGACCAATATTTGTGGAAATACGACTTCTGGAAATTGCTCTTTGGGCAATCCTTGATAACTCAATATACCACCAAGCGTAATGATGATGGTCATTATATAAATTGCCGTTTTGTTGTCTATTGACCAAGACGACGGCATAAATTCTTTTATTTTATCTAACATAACTGAAAAATTAGGAGTGTTTGTTCTCTGATTTCAAAATAAAGGTAAACTGGAAATTTTATTTTACCAAAACCAAATCGCCATCGTTTAAGTCTTGAAAACCTGTTGTAATGAGTTGGTCGCCAGCTTTTAAGCCTGACAAAATTTCACATTTATCGCCATACGTTTGACCAGTTTTCACATTTACTTTCTTCGCTTTTGCAACACCACTTTGTGTATCTACCACCAATACATAATCGCCATTGTCTCCTTTTTGGATTAAGTTAATAGGCGCTGTTATTGCTTTTTCTTTCTGATAATCAATCACTTTTATCACTGACATCATGTTAGAAATCATATCGCTTCCGCTTACTGGAATATCTACACGGTACGTACGGTTCAATGGATTTATCGTTTGGCTTACGTAGCCGATACGTGCTTTTACGTCTTTTTTGATGTCTGGAAAATTTAACATTACGCTATTTCCTGCTTTTATTTTACCAGCGTAACCTTCTGCAATATCCGCTACGACTTTTAAATCTGATTTATTTACGAGTTTTGCAAATGGCGAACCTGGTGCGCCTGGCATACCAACTTGCGCATACACCTCGTCAATAATACCACCTTTTGGCGCACGAACTACTGACCAAGAGCCTTGTTCGTTCATAGTACCAATTTGTTTTTCTAAGGCTTCTACTTGTGTTTTTGCACCCAATAGTTGTACTTCTGTACCGATGCCTTGTTTCCAAAGACGGTCGAGTTTGTCAAAATTTTGACGTGCAAAATCTAATTGTGTTTGTACTTGTGAAATACTTTGTTTCATCACAGCATTATCCAAATAACCAATCGCTTGACCCGCAGAAACACGAGAACCTGCTTTTACCAAAACCTTTGTAATTGTTCCCATTCCTTTTGGTGTAATCACTTGTTCGTCATCTGATTTTACCATACCTTGAAGGTCAATCGAGTGCGTAAAAGTTTCTGGCAAAACAGCCGTAGCTCCTACTGCCGTAACACGTTCTTTTTTTGAAGTAGGATCTGTGCTTTGTATTTCTTTTTCGAGTTTTGCGATTTCATCTTTCAATGTGTTTGCTTGTGTTTTCAACTCTGATAAAAGTGCTTTTTTGCCTTCTATGGTAGAAGTGTCAGCTGTTTTTTTTCCGCAAGCGACCAATAATAATAGGACTGCTGCGCTTAGTATGCTATTTCTCATTTTATAAAAATTATTTTGAATGTTATATTATTAAATTAATTGTATTAAAACTCTATAAATGATTTTAAATTTTCAGGAACGATAGCCATTATCTCCTGCTTTGACGATGGAGATACTTGTTGTCCGTTCATTGAAATTTTAAAAAATCGGTCATAAACATCTGTAAAATAGATAGTTGCATTAAACTTATCTTGCCTTCTTGATTTAGTATAGGCATCAATAAAAGTAAAACAAAGTTTTTTATCGGTCATTTCAAACATCGTTATTTCCTCACCTGCTCCAACTGCGCTTGCGGTTGCATTAGAAGTTACGCTACTAATTAGTATGGCTTCTGGGCGGTTCATCATCTTATTTGCAATTTTAGAAAAGTCAAATTCCGAATAATGTTGTCCTTTGTATTCTATGTCCACATATTTTATTAATGCTGGTCCGATACCTTTATTCCAAACCAATAATTTGAAATATCCTGTGCTGTCTTCGTCATTTGACCCCATAGAGTTACCCATGATTATCAGCGGTCGCACCGAGGCATATTGCTGTTCCCGCATGATGCTCGTTTGGTAAAAAGAAACAAATAAGGCGCAAAAACTGACCACTATTGCTGATATAGATATAGCGTTTTCTTGAAAAAAACTTTTACTTTTTTCTACTTCCATTTTAATTATTGCTTTTTTATTTTACGGCTAAAAATGCTAATATTGCTACAAAAAAACACAAAGGCGTGTAGTAACGTTGGTCGTATTTTGCAAAATCAGTGTCTTTTATTTTTCTAAATAAACCAGCGTAATTAAAATCGCCAATGCCACGTAGTATAAAAATTATAACGATGGTATAAGTAGCATAATTTATCCATTTTTTTGCTACAAAAGCGTCAAATAATCCGAGATTTCCAAGTGAAACGAGCGCAAAACCAATTAGACCAAATGCAACTATCAATGTTGGTAATATGCCAGGTTGAAAAGGAGCGTTGCCGTCTTTGGTTGTTGGTATTGCTACATTTAAGCCCCAATTTCCGCCTATCGCCCAATAAAAATGAATAGCGGAAATGCTTAAAAAAATGATAGATAAAGTTATTGCTGCCATGATTTTAAGTAATGGTTTTTAGTTTCCTAATGCTTTATCTAAATCTATTTTTGCTTTCAATAAGTCGTATCTCGCTTGTATAATATTTTGTTGATTTTGGTACAAAGCACTTTCCGCTTGTATAATTTCAATACTTGAACCAATGCCTTCTTTGTATTTTGTTTTGCTTACGTTATATATTTTTTCAGCCAAACCTAAGTTTTTTTCTTGGCTTGCCAAATTTATTTTGGCGTTGCTGTAAGCAATACGAGCATTTTTCACCTGTAATTGTACTGCATTTTCAAATTCTATACGCTGATTTTTTACCGTTTCGAGTGCCAATTGCGCACGTTGTTTGGTATAAGGAAGTCCGCCACCGCCCCAAATCGGAACACTAACTTTTGCACCAACTACACCCGTAGGCAAAAAGAAATAATCATCTTTTTTAAAACTATTGCCTTGAAAACCGTAAGAAAAACTTGCAAAAGTAGCTACCGTAGGCAAAGTTGAGGCTTTCGCCAAGTCAATTTGTAAGGCTTGCATTTTTTCGCCTTGCAATATTAAGTTGTACTCAGGACGTTTTGCGTAATTTACTTCGCCTTCCAAATCTGCCGGATTTACATCGCTCAAAAGACTTGTTATATCATCTTTTAGTTCAAATGTTTCTGTATTTTTTGCACCTATTACAAAACGTAAAGCATTGATAACCAATTCTTTGCTACGGAAAACATTGGCACGTTGTGTTTTTATATTTTCCAAAGAAAGCGTCAATCTATCCACATCAAGATTTTCTACAAAACCTTCTTTGTTGAAAGCCTTTGTTTCATTCAATAATTTTTCTAAATTAGCAATGTTCTTATCAAATATTTTGACGCTTTCTGTAATCAAAAGTGCTGGCAAATAAGCGTCTATCACTTGATTTTTGATTTCAGTTCGCTTAGCTAACAATTGTTTTTGTACCAAATCACGGTAATCACGGGCTGCACGGCGTGCCACATTATAACTTCCCGAATAGAGCAATTGACTCGCCGAAATGCCTGGCGTAACAGAGTGACGTTGTTGAAAACTGATTGGCTCAACTTCTACATTACTTGGCGGTGGATCTTTTGGAATTAGATTTCCTGCACCGTCTTTTACGCCATAGCCATTCAATATTCCGAATACAGCACGAGGCGTAGCGTCCGCAAAAGATGAAGGAAATTTTACTTTCGGTAAAAGGAAAAATGTTTGCCAATCTAAGGTCGCACCAATTTGCGGTAATCCCGTAGCACGATTTTCATAAATTCTTGCCTCCGCATCTGCAATATTAATTTGTGCATTTTTGATGCTGATATTATTTTGCATTGCGTACTCAACCGCATCATTTAAAGAAAGTGATATTTGGGCAGAAGAAGACGCTGCCGCAAAAATAAGTGTAATTAATAGAATGTTTGTTATTTTCATAAAATATAGATTGATTGTTATTTGAATTTATTGTTCTTTTTGTTTTTCTAAAAGCTGATGTAAAATTTCCATTCCTTTTGGTGTTGCAATTCCCTTCAAATGATACATTATGTAGGTCTGAAAAACTACTCTTGTATTATACTTTTGAGAAGGAAAAGTATCCAAATCTATTACACTACTTGATAAGCTAAGGTATAGTTTTGCGATAATATCTATATCGAAATCATCTCGGTATAAGCCCTCGGCTACGCCACGTTTGAGGTTACTATGAATATCATTATATATGTATTCATTGTTTAATGTTTCAAACTCTGTCCATATTTCTCGATAGTATTTTTGGCAGTCATATATCAATGTAGGCGTAAGTTCGGTGAGCATTTCTGCTACGTGCTGTGACAAACGCAAAAGCTCATCAATAGCATTGTGCGCATTCAGACGGATTGCTTTCATTACAGCGACTTCTTCTTCTTTATGCTGCTTCATACCGCCTTCTATAAGTTTGTCTTTGGTATCAAAATGTAGGTAGATGGTTTTTTTAGAAATGCCCAATTCACGACAAATATCATCCATGCTTACGCTACGTAAACCGAACTTAAAGAATAACTCTTTTGCTTTTGATAAAATTTTTTCTTTCATTTTCTGATGCAAATATACAAAAAAAAACAATGGAAACTATAAAAGGTTTAAAAGTTTCCTAAGTTTTTAAAAAAAATATACTAAATTTCGACAAATGAAGCCAAATTTTCGATAATATTTTCATTATATTATTAATAAAATCGAAATAATATTTTGTTTTCATTTTTTAATGCTCATAAAAGTAAAAAATAGGTAACTTTATAGTATTTTTGTTTTTTTAGAAATTATCATTTAAAATAAATTAAAATTTATGTTTTACGATAAAAATAACCTTTTTATAGGTTTACTTTTGGGATTGGCGTTGCCTATTATTTCACTTGCTTTGCTGCAAGTATTTACAGAAACTTGGGATTCTTTCCATATAACGCCACGTGTCATTTTGTCGGAAGCTATACAGCCACGTACTTTGCGTTTGGTTGCGCTTTGTGCCAACGTTTTTTTGATGCGTTGGTTTCAGCGTCGTCGCTATGATGAAAGTATGCGAGGCGTATTTATTGCCATTGGTATTTTTGCAGTATTATGGGTATATACGTATGGCGCAGCAGTTTTTGCATAAATTTTTATTAAAAAATGACCAATTCGAGTATTTTAATATACAATATAAAGCAGCTTTTTCAGGTAGAAGAAAAAGCACGTACTGTCATAAAAGGCGAAGCTATGCAAGTGCTTTCCAATATCGAAAATGCTTGGTTATTAATTGATAATCAGCGTATTATAGCCTTTGGAAAAATGGACAATTGTCCAGAAAATGCTTCAAAAAAAATTGATGCAACAGGTAAAATGGTCTTGCCAACTTGGTGTGACTCACATACGCATATCGTGTTTGCTGGTAGCCGAGAAGGAGAGTTTTTAGACAAAATAAAAGGCGTACCTTATGAAGAAATCGCTCGAAAAGGTGGTGGAATTTTAAATTCCGCCAACCGTTTGCAAAATACGTCCGAAGATGCACTTTTTGAAGCTGCTTGGAAACGGCTCGAAGAGGTTGCTACTTTCGGAACAGGTGCGATAGAAATAAAAAGTGGCTATGGTTTGACGACCGATTCTGAGTTGAAAATCTTGCGTGTTATCCGACGATTGAAAGAAAAATCTTTGCTCGAAATAAAAGCTACTTTTTTAGGTGCACATACTTTCCCGATGTCTTATAGGGAGAACCGGCAAGGTTATATCTCGCTGATTATCAACGAGATGTTGCCAAAAATTGCTAATGAAAACCTCGCCGATTACATTGATGTTTTTTGTGAAAAAGTTGCTTTTAGCGTTGCCGAAACGGAGCAAATCATAGAAGCTGGCTTAAAATACGGCTTGAAACCAAAAATCCATACCAACCAATTTAATTGCATGGGCGGCATAGAAGCAAGTGTAAAACATGGCGCAATTTCGGTTGATCACCTCGAAGTTTTGACCGATGAAGAAATCGCTGTTTTACAAAAAAGCGATACGATTGCTACCCTTTTGCCTTCTGCTCCTTTTTTCTTAAACGATGCTTTTACGCCTGCGAGAAAAATGCTCGACGCTGGAATTACGGTCGCTTTGGCGAGTGATTATAACCCTGGTTCATCGCCTTCGGGCAATATGCAATTTGTACTTTCATTGGCTTGTATAAAAATGAAAATGACACCCGAAGAAGCCATCAATGCAGCCACGCTAAACGGTGCCGCTGCTATGGAATTGGCAGAAAATTACGGTTCTATCGGGCGTGGAAAAATTGCTAACATATTGATAACCAAAGAGATACCTTCTATACACTTTTTGCCTTACGCTTTCGGAAGTCAGTTGGTAGAGAAAGTAATTTTGAAAGGTAAAGAGATTTTTTAGATGAATATTAAAACACATTTCCCTTTTTGGATTTTAACTTTGGGACTGGCAATTTTTTTGCTTGCGCCATTTTATGTCCAAGATGGAATGTTTACAGATGGCACTATTTACGCAAGTGTTTCAAGGAATTTGGCAGAAGGAGTTGGCGAGTATTGGCAACCTTTGTTCGGTTGTGCGAGTAAAAAAATCTTTTATGAGCAGCCGCCTTTTGCACTATGGTTACAATCTTTTTTCTTCCGTTTTTTGGGCAATAGTTTTTTTACCGAACGTATTTATTGCGCTTTTACATACATTTCTGCTTGTTTTTCACTTTTTTACTTTTGGAAAATACTAAATCCGACACAAGCAAAAATGGCTTGGTTGCCTATTCTGTTATATACTTTTACGCCACTTGTTTTTTGGTCGTCTCGACACAATATGCTCGAAAACACCATGCTTATTTTTGATTTATGGGCAATTATTTTCTTTTTTAAAACGATTAAAAACGATATTTTTTTAGCGAAAGAAAATAGCCTAAATCTGGCATTAGGAACATTTTTTATTTTTCTGAGCGTACTTACAAAAGGTTTGGTGGGACTTTTTCCACTTGCTTTTTTTGGCCTGGCGTATTTGGTTTATTTAAAAAAAATTAAATACTTCTTATTACAAGGCGTTTCGATTAGTGTATTGCTTGTCGCCTATTTCGCTTTGCTTTTTGCTATTTTTCCAAAATCATTCTATTTTTTTAAGCAATACATTGATATTCAGTTACTTAGAAGCCTTCGTGGCGAACGAGAGGCTTATGATTCTGGTGGAAAATTCTTATTATTAGAAAGACTTCCACAAGAATTAATTCCTATGTTTTTAGTCGCTTTTTTAGTAGTAATTATCAATTATTTAATCAAAAAAAAAGTATTTTTAAAAATTCAAAAAGAGATTTTGCTATTGATTCTAATTGGTTTATCTGCGTCTTTGCCTATGCTTATCAGTCCGAAACAGCACAGCTATTATCTTGTCCCTTGCTTTGTTTATTTTGCTTTGGCGGTCGCACAATTTATTTTAACACATATAAAAGAAGTGGCAGATTATTTTTCAGCTAAAAAAAATATTTTTTATTTAGACAAAATATTCTTATCAACTACTTCTATGTTTTTGATTATTAGCATTTTATACACTACAAAAAAATACAATACATATAGTCGAGATGAAATAATTTTACGTGATGTTCATATTTTAGAAAAAAATATTCCCAATTGTACTCCCTTAGAATTAGATGCGATTTATTACAGTGAATATTTTATAGGTGCTTATCTTCAACGTTATGGAAATTTTGAAGCTGTTTTTGACAATCAGCAATCAGCGTTTTTTTTATCTCCAATAAATGTAAATTTAGAACATAAAGGCTATTCGAGAGATACGGTTCTTGGTTTAAAATATTTTGCGCTCTGGAAAAAAGGTAAATAAGTAGTTACACTCTAAACTGGATCAACATCTATCAAAACATCTACGGAAGATAAACCTTTTAGTGCTTTTAAATCTACAACACTATTTAAAATTAGTTCTTTTGTAAATACAATTTTAGCGTTGTCACGCTCAATTTTCAACATAATATCCACCAAATAGTAGCTCCGAAGTCTTGGAATACTCGGCAATGCTGGACCAATAACCCGTCTTCCAAGTTCTTTTTTGAGCATATTTGCAAACAGTTTTCCTGCTTCGTTTACCACTTCTGGTTTTTTGTGTCGTAATGTTATTTTTATCAAACGATAAAAAGGTGGATACAAAAATTCCTGTCTTTCTTTGAGTTCTCTTTTGTAAAAACCAAGAAAATCATTGGTCAAAACATCACGTAAAACAGGATGTGTCGGATTAGAAGTTTGTATCACAACCTTGCCTTGTTTTTCTCGTCTTCCTGCTCGTCCGCTGACCTGTGTTAGCAATTGAAAAGCCCTTTCGCCAGCTCTAAAATCTGGAAAAAACAACAAACTATCCGCATTAATAACGCCAACCACAGTCACATTATCGAAGTCAAGTCCTTTCGTAACCATCTGCGTACCGACCATCACATCAAGGCGTTTTTCTTCAAAATCATTGATGAGTTGAGCGTGTGCATTTTTAGTTTTTATGGTATCCGTATCCATACGCCCAATGTTTGCTTCGGGCAAATAAATACGTATATCGTCTTCTACCTTTTCCGTCCCTAAACCTTTGACAGACAGCGAATTAGAACCACAAGCAGCACATACTTTCGGTACAACTGCATAGTGCCCGCAATAGTGGCAACGCAGCGAATTAACCGCTTTATGGTACGTCAAACTCACATCACAATTGTCACAATCTGATTTGCAACCGCAAGTTTCACATTGCATATAAGGAGCGTAACCACGTCGATTTTGAAACAAAATAACTTGCTGTTTTTCTGCCAAAGCAGTTTTAATCGTTTCTAAAAGCGTACTTGAAAAATGCGCTTGCATTCTTCGCTCTTTTCGCTCTTTTAATGTATTGGCAAAAATAATTTCGGGTAATTTTACACCTCCAAAACGCTCCATCATTGTTACCAAACCGTACTTATCGTGGCTGGCATTGTAGTAAGTTTCGATAGCTGGCGTAGCAGTTCCTAACAACACTTTTGCCTGATGTTTTTGTGCCAATACTATCGCCGCATCTCGTGCATGATAGCGTGGCGACGGCTCAGTCTGCTTATAAGAAGGATCATGTTCCTCATCTACAATGACGAGTTTCAGGTTATTAAAAGGTAAAAATAAGCTCGACCTTGCGCCCAAAATAAGAGATTTCCCCAAAAGCGCATTGCGCCAAAGTTCCACCCGTTCATTATCGCTAAACTTAGAGTGATAAACAGAAATATATTCGCTAAAAATCTTTTGTAATCGAGCGACCAACTGAGTAGTCAGTGCGATTTCTGGCAACAAATAAAGCACCTGTTCGCCCCGTAAAATCGCTTCGGCAATCAATTCTATGTAAACTCTCGTTTTACCACTTCCAGTAATTCCATGCAACAAAACGACATTTTTTTCCTCAAAACACGTTTTTATTTTATCGACAGCCGTTTTTTGAAGCTCAGAAAGTGGTGGAATTGTTTCGGTATTTTCCTCATATATATTCAAGCGAGAAGATTCTCTTTTGTAAACTTCAAAAATTCCTTTTTTCTCCATTGCCTTCAAAACGGAGCTATCTACCTGAGCAGCTGCATATATTTCTTGCGCCAAAACTTCCTCTTGGTTTCTTGCAATTTGAATAAAAGCCATCAATGCTTCGAGTTGTCGTCCCGATTTTTGTTCTATTTTTCCAAAAGCCTCCGCCAATTTTTTTTCGTCAGAGCGATAAGGCTCTTGCAAACGAACACAAGTTACCGTTTTTGCCTTGTACTTGATTTTTAGCTCTGCTTTTACCAAAATAACCTTTTTTTCGAGCAAACGATACACCATTGGGCGCACCGTTTTCATATTGAGGATTTTTTGTACCTGCTCTATCGAAAGCTCTTTTTGAATAGTCAGTGCTTCATAAATCAGATACTCTTTGTCCGTTAAGTTATCTATATTTTCATCAAAAGAAGGATGCAAAATAACTTGTGTTTCGCTATCCAATTTCAAACCGCTGGGCAAAGCAGCATTCATAACTTCGCCAATCGTACAGCAATAATAAGAAGAAAGCCATTGCCAAAAATCAAGTTGCGTACGAGTAATAATCGCATCTTTATCTATGACAGAAATAATTTCACGTGCCTCGTATTTTTCAGGCGCTGTCTGGTGAATATCAATCACAATAGCTGAATAAACCTTATTTTTTCCAAAAGGGACTTCTACTCTAATACCAAAAACGAGTTCGTTCACAAAATCGAGTGGTACACGATAAGTGAAAGGTTTTGGTACAGCCAAAGGCAAAAGCACCGTTACAAAAGTATTAGAATCGTATTCTGCGTGGAGTAGATTAATTTGTTCCATAGTATATTTACAGTAGTCGAAAAAAGTAGCGATTATTTTAGTCCGACTACTTGAATGCCCAAAATTACGGCGTTTAATTGAAAATACAATATATAAAAGATGGTTAAAATAAAAAGCATTTGAATTTTTAGAAAATTAAAATAAACTTACACAGTAGGTAAATAATACTTGTGGCTTTATCTTGATATTATAAAAAAAAATTAGCAATTGTTACAACGGTATGAAAAAAACGTTTTAACTTCGTCGTCGAGTAACAAACTACTTCTATGATGTATTTTTATTTCAAACGCTTACACAATTTTTCTTATACTTTGACTTTTAGCTTATGACCGATTTACTACACAAAATTGCTTTGACAAAAATAGCTGGCGTTGGTTCAATCACAGCACGACAGCTGGTCAGTCATTGTGGTGGCGCAAAAGAAGTTTTTGAAACAAGCCGACAAGATTTGCTCAAAATCCCTTCAATTGGTCAGGTTACAGTAGATGCGCTAAAAGCCTCCGCAGCTGCATTAGAAGAAGCCGAAAAAGAACTTGAATTTATAGAAAAACACGACATACAAGCCTTATTTTATACAGATACTGCCTTTCCACAACGTTTAAAATTTCAGCACGACTGTCCATTTTTATTATATTTTAAAGGAAATGCAAACCTAAATCACAATCGTATAGTAGGTGTAGTAGGAACAAGAAAACCTACACCTTACGGCGAAATGATGTGCAAAGAAATCATAGAAGGTTTAAAGGCTTATAATGTAATGATAGTCAGTGGCTTAGCTTACGGAATTGACATCACTGCACACAAAAAAAGTGTTGATTTGGGTATAGAAAACATAGGTGCAGTAGCACACGGACTTTCCCTTATTTACCCTAACGACCACCGCAAAGTCGCTGCAAAAATGATAGAATGTGGCGGAATTATTACAGAATATACCAGCGAAACACCGCCCGATGCAAGACATTTTCCAATGCGAAATCGAATTATTGCAGGCATGTGCGATGCGCTTTTGGTAGTAGAAACTGCCGAAAGTGGCGGCTCTATGATTAGCGCAGAATTGGCATTTTCCTACAATAAAGATGTTTTTGCTGTGCCTGGCAGAACAAAAGAAAAATATTCGCAAGGTTGTAATTTATTGATAAAAACTAACAAAGCAGCTTTGGTAGAAAGTGCAGCAGACATCGCTACGGCTATGAATTGGGAGCTTTTAGATGCGAAAAAAAGTATCCAAACCAACCTTTTTGTCACACTCGAACCAAATGAGCAACGCCTTATAGATATTCTTAATCAAGATGGAACGTCGAGTATAGATGTACTTTCTTCCAAAATGAATTTATTACCAAGCGAGATGGCATCTTTACTCTTAAATTTGGAGTTTAAAGCAGTTATAAAATCCCTTCCTGGCAAACGATATTGCGCTATTTGAGAAAACTAAAATTGGTAAAAGTAATTAATCCATTGCAGCCAAACTACTACCGTCGTATGGCTGCAATGTAGCATAAAATCGTTTCTTTGCTACAAAAAAACACCTAAAAAACATTTTTTTTCTCTTTTTTATTGGTAGAAATAAAATATTGTTTATTTTGCACTATTATTGTGTAAAAAGCATTTTCAAGTATAAATATTTAAAGAAAATAACGCTGCAATAATACTTTTCAGAACAATCTAAATATTAAAAATACTTAGAATATATTTAGAAATTGCGATAACTTAGTTCAAAAAAGCCAAAATATGAAACAAAACATTACGATTTTATGTATTGCAAGTTATTTTAAAGGGGAGGAATTTATGCGTGCTGCAAAAGAAGCTGGCGCAACTGTTTTTTTGATAACGTCAAAAAAACTCGACTATAAACCTTGGCCCTGGGAGAGTATAGATGATACTTTTTATGTTCACGATGACGGCAAAGACAACTGGAATATGGAAGATGTTGTCAGTGGTTTGGCTTACGTGATGAGGAGTAGAAATATTGATAGAATTGTTTCGCTCGATGATTTTGATGTAGAAAAAGGGGCTTTGCTTCGTGAAAATTTCCGCATCGCTGGTATGGGACAAACAACAGCTCGCTACTTCCGTGACAAACTCGCAATGCGTGTACAAGCGCAAAATGAAGGCGTAAATGTACCCGCTTTTACGGCCCTTTTCAATGATGAAGCTATCAATGATTACATCTCTAAAACGGCTGCACCTTGGCTGATAAAACCACGTGGCGAAGCCTCAGCGACAGGCATCAAAAAAGTACATTCTGCACACGAACTTTGGGAAGCTATTCACAGTTTGGGACAAAAAAGGCATCAATATTTGGTGGAGCAATTTCGCCCTGGCGATGTTTATCATGTTGATGCACTGAGTTTGGATAAAAAAGTTATTTTTGCAAGAGTAAGCCGTTATTTAGCAACACCTATGGAAGTGGCGTACGGCGGTGGTGTTTTTCGCTCTATCACGGAAACTTTTGGTTCAAAAGACGAAAAAGCATTACTCAAAATGAACGAACAAGTGATGAAAGCCTTTGGCATGAATTACAGCGCATCGCATACAGAATTTATAAAAAGCAAAGAAGATGGCAAATTTTATTTCCTCGAAACGGCTTCTCGTGTAGGTGGCGCAAACTTGGCAGAAATGGTAGAATATTCTTCTGGTATAAACCTTTGGCGAGAATGGGCAAATATAGAAATAGCCGTTGCGAGAGGCGAAAATTATACCCTGCCGCCTGTTCGCAATGATTACTCAGGCATTATAGTATCTCTTTCTCGTTTTGAGCATCCTGATAATTCTTCATTTACGGACAAAGAAATTGCTTGGCGAATGGACAAAGAATATCACATCGGGCTTATTGTGCAAGATAAAAAAGAAGCAAAAATTTTAGAATTATTAGACCAATATGCGGAACGTGTGAAAAATGAATTTCACGCTTCCATGCCAATTAGCGACAAACCGACGAGCTAAAGCCCCATTCCGACCTTCCCTAATTCGTGTTAAATTCTTTTTAGCATAAATTAGTGATACAGCTATAATAATTCGTGTTACGAGTTTAAGATACGTTAAGTTTTAAAAACAATAAAAGCCAATAACCATTTTAATTATGAAAAAAATAGGAATACTTTTTGGAATGGAAACGACATTTCCACCAGCATTTATTGAGCGTGTAAACCAAATTGCGGCACGTGAAGGCTTACAAATCGAAGCCGAAGTAGTTACTATCGATAAGGTTCAGCAAGGACACCCGACAGAATATGCGGTTATTGTAGATAGGATTTCTCAAGACGTACCTTTTTATCGTGCTTATTTGAAAAATGCTGCTATTTGCGGAACAGCTGTCATCAATAACCCTTTTTGGTGGAGTTCTGATGAGAAATTTTTCAACAATGCTTTGGCTGTTCACGTTGGTATTCCAGTGCCACGCACGGTGCTTTTACCTTCAAAAGATCATCCAGACAATACGTCGCCAAAGTCTTTTCGCAATTTAAAATATCCACTTTCTTGGGAAACAATATTTGACCATATTGGCTTTCCTGCATTTATGAAACCACACGATGGTGGCGGTTGGAAAAGTGTATATCCGTTGGCAAACAGAGAAGAATTTTTTCAAGCCTACTCAGAAACGGGTCAGTTGGTAATGATGTTGCAAGAAGCAATCGAATTTGATGATTATTTCCGTTGCTATTGTTTAGGCAACAAATACGTACATATCATGCAGTACGAGCCACGAAATCCACATCATTTGCGCTACGTTTCTAATAATCCGCCTGCTACACCTGAGATGCTGGCTTTGGTAGAAAAATACGTTTTGGAACTGAACGGAGCTTTGGGTTACGACTTCAATACCGTAGAATTTGCTATCCGTGATGGCGTTCCTTATGCGATAGATTTCTGTAATCCTGCGCCTGATGCTGATGTACACTCTGTTGGACAAGCGAATTTTGAGTGGATTGTAGAGCATGCTGCTCGCTATGCAATCGAACGTGCTTTGTCGCTCAAAGAAGGTGGAATGAACTTGACTTGGGGAACTTTTATGCAAAACTCTGTTGCTGGAAACGGAATGTCAGATGTGATAACAGAAGCTCCTGCAAAAAAAGCTGCACCAAAAGCGAAAGCAAAAGCGAAAAAATAG